>JBFMDX010000007.1 GCA_040753795.1 Thermodesulfobacteriota bacterium | reverse complement strand
GGCGGCCAGCGCCACTTTTGCCTTGAATTCCGGGCTGTATTGTTTCCGTTTCTTGATCATGTAAAGCTCCTTTCATGTTGTGAATCAGAGCTTAGCACATTGTCCAGTTTTTGGGGACCACCGCAGACAGCACCTTGACCTCATCCCCGTGTGCCAGCACCCAGGAAACCACCTCCGGCGCGGATGCGGCAGTAAACGTCAGGATATGTTTTCCGTCTTTATTCTCCCTGATTTTCTGGTCCGGACTAAACCGTCTTTCACGGGCATAAGCCGCGGCACAATGAAGGGCGGACAAGAGAAGGCTAAGTCGATTGTTGCCAAAATTAGATTCGGCTCGCTGGGGGATTTATTTTTGTGGAGATTGTGGAGGTGTTCATGCTATGTCTTTTTGAGGGGAAAAAGGGAATTAATGGCCGTTAAAAAATGAACGTTTGGTTTGAAATTGCAAAACAAATAAGATCCGGTGCTTTTAGAGCAAACCAAGGGAACGACTACGATCGAAAACACCCTATAAACAAATTTAAAACGGGCTTTAAAAAATGAACAATTTGTTTGAGTGTTCCCCAAAGGAGTTGGTTACAGATGGGTTTTTAGAGTGGTTTATAACAGAGCTTGATGCTGATCCGACTACTCGCAGCCCAATAAGCATGTTTTTCTATACGCTTGGACTATGTGATTCCTCAATGGATTCTATTGCTATCGATAAAATTTCAAGACAAGAAAAAAATACCGATTTAATTATACGGTACCATGTTAATGGTATAAAAACAGACGCGCTTTTTGAGAATAAAACATACACCTCAACACATTCAGGCCAACTTAAAAGGTACAAAGATGAATTTCCCGGCTTCAAATACTATAAGTATATGAAGCTTGGGTATATTTTTTATCAGGAAAGAAAAGATGCTGCACAGGCAGGTTATACTGTTATCGATGTATATCAACTTAAATTAGCATTGGATAGCGTTCCTTTAAACAATATGCTTGTAAATCAATATAGAGAGTTTTTAGGCGCTCGTTTTATTGATGTACAAAATAAAATTTTCAGGGAACTTGTTAGAGATAATAGACATTCTCTTTTAGAGGATAGCCATGGCCAGGCACAACAATATATTTTAAGTGAACTACATCACGATTTAGATAGTCAAATACCATACCTTAATTTCAAATATGCGGGGAATAAAGGTGGTACTCTTTGGACACAACTAGATATTGCAAGAAGAAAAGATGCTTACGGTAGTAATTCAGAGGAACTTTTGTTCTGGCGGATTGATAAACGTGGCAAAGGTTATTATTTACGGTTAAATCAATATTCAGAAATTAAGGATGCAAATTATTGGCCGCAAAAAAAGGCCAATCTTCAAATATTAAGAAACCATATTGAACCGTTAATGAAATCTAAAGGGCTTGTATTGGATAAACCCAACAACAAAGGTATGAACGAATCTGAAATAACAATATTATTCTTTGAAGATAATCATATAGAGCTGATAAAGAAACATTTAACAGATCTGAGTATAGATATTTATAAATTTTATTCATCATACAACTGGGTATAACAGCAACAAATAACACTCCTTCCAGGCAGTTTGACCTCTCATGCTGTTAAGCTACCCTTTCTGAAGTTTCTCTTCGAAGTTCAATAGTTTTCCACGCTGGTTTTCCTTTGTCAGGCCATCCTGACTTCACTTTCACTGATTCCCCGGCTCATTTTATTGTAAAAACTGGTCTTTTTTTGTTCAAGTCGCTGCCATTTCGATCAAAGTTCGAGAAAAACAGGTCTGTGCGGCACTTGTTTTATTCGAAGGACAATCAATTTTTCTAAAAGCACTTATCGAAACGTCTAATGAAACGATTGCCTTCTATAATGGTATCAAAAGAAACAATCAAATGGACGATTACGCCATAGACGAAATGGCACAGTGGTATGTGCGGCGCACAAAAATAATGGAGGAAGGCAATTATGGAGTACTGGCAATACCGGATAATCAAAAAAAATCAGATGCGAGGAAGGATCGTGTTCTCTCCCCACGGAGTTCGTGACAGGGACGAATCGTTCGTGGTGAAAAAATGTTGTGTTTACATGCTAAGGCTTATGTCCTGGCGGCTGGCGTTAACCGACGAAACTATGGAATTTCTTTGCTGGATCGCCGGAAATAACATGTCCCGGATCGGGGATTTCTTGCTGCCCTGCATACCGGAAGAGCAGCGGCATGAATATGAGGACGAGCTGGCATCAGAAAAGGGAAATCTCTGGTCTTACGGCCGGACGCTTATGAAAATTTTGAACTATTGCCCGATTAACTGGGTTGTCGCGGATTTTACCAGCTTTATCACATCAATACTGGAAGAAGTTGAGCGTGACCTGGCCGGTTGCCCGGGTTCAGATCTTGAGAAAAGTATTGCCCGTTTGAAGAGAATATTCAATTTGACCGATCTTGAAGCTGACCTGAGCTTCTTCTTTTTTATGATCGATGCCTACAACGGCCCGGAAAGCTACTTTGAAAACCATCTGAAACTGACTACTTTTCAGGGGCGCGGAAATTTGAGCACAATTCTCGGGGCAACCAGAAGCGATATCGACGCCGCTTTCTACAAAACACTGGCCCCTGCCGGTCTGATTGACCCCAGCGGCGGTCGCATAAATGTTTGTGATGAAGTACGTGCTTTTCTGGAGGGTCCCGGCGCTGACATCCTGACGGAAAAAAACCTGAAGCGAATAAAAGGCAAGGACACATTGCCCCTGGATGCACACTTTATTCCTTCGGAAGATATAAGCCACATGCTTTCCCTGCTGGATAGAAAAACAGATTCGGCCACTCACTTTCTGTTGTACGGCCCTCCCGGAACCGGCAAAACCAGCTTTGCCCGGGGTCTGGCAAGGCATCTGAACGACCCGGTTTATGAAATTGTTTCGCAGAAATCCGAAGAGAATGAAAGCAAACGGCGGCGGCTGGTATTAAGCGCATGCGTCAGCAGTATGAATCGGGATAAAGGCGCGGTCTTTATTATGGACGAGGCGGATAACGTCCTTAACACGGAAGATGCTTGGTCTCGGCGCGGAGAAACCCAGGACAAAGGCTGGCTGAACAACTTGATGGAAAATCCCGGCCTGCGCATCATCTGGATTGTTAATCATATACATGCCATCGAGGACTCTGTCCGGCGGCGGTTTGCCTTCAGTATTCATTTTAAATCGTTTAACCGCCAACAACGGGAGCGCCTATGGGAAAACATCGTCCGGCGTCATCGATGTAAACGATATATCAACGACCAGGATCTGAAGATGCTGGCGCAGGATTTCCAAACCAACGCCGGGGTTATTGACCTGGCCGTTAAAAAGGCCAGGGAGGCCGGGCATCATCATCGCACGGCTATGTTGCAGGCCATCAGGCAGGGGGTGGAGGCGCATCAGACCCTGGCCAATGGCGGTTACAAGAAAGACGACCCGGCCTCCCTTGATGCCTGCTATTCCCTGGAAGGGTTGAATATATCGGCCGACATTCAGTCGGTATTGTTCCAGGCGGAGCAGTTTGACGGTTATTTGAAAAGCGCCGGAAACATTCAGGCGACTTACAGCTTTAACCTGCTTCTTTACGGTCCGCCCGGTACGGGAAAAACCGAATTCGCCCGTTTTCTGGCGCGTCACCTGGATCGGGAACTGCTGGCCCGGCGATTAAGCGACATACTGGACCCATATGTTGGTATGACCGAACATCACATCCGCGAAGCGTTTGATCGGGCCGCTAATACGGGCGCGGTTCTGGTTCTTGATGAAGCGGACGCGCTTCTTTTCCCTAGGCAGGGAGCAATCCGATCGTGGGAAATCAGCCACACCTCGGAACTGCTGACCGCCATGGAACGGTTTCGGGGGGTTCTGATTGCCACCACCAACCGGCTGGACGGCGTGGATTCCGCGGCCATTCGACGGTTTAACCACAAGATTGCGTTTGATTTTCTGACCACGGACGGCAATCGCCTTTTTTATGACCGTATGCTGGGTCCGATTGCATCAAGCGGGCTTAACGAAGAATCCGCTTGCGCGCTTGACCAGTTACGTTGTCTTGCGCCCGGGGATTTTAAGATTGTCCGTGATCGGTTTGCCTTTTACCCGAAGGACAGGGTCACGCCGGCCATGTTAATCGAGGCCCTGCGGCAGGAGGCGGATATTAAGCAGAAACAGAGCGGGAACAAAACAATCGGCTTTTAAAGCGGGAAAAAGAAAGTAGGGCGCTATCATGACTGCTGAGAAAAAAGAGTTTGTTCATCTGAGCGTACACACCGGTTTCAGCCTGTTTAACAGCACCATTGGCATGAATGACCTGGCCAGACGTATCAGCGACCTGGAAATGAAGTCCGTGGCCATTACCGACGATGGCGTCATGTACGGTGTGCTGGGTTTTTATAAAACAATGATTTGGAATGGTATCAAACCGATCATCGGTTGTGATTGTTATCTGGCGCCACGAACCATCGCGGATAAAACCCTGATTGACCACCAGAAGGTCACCCGGCTGACCCTGCTGGCCGAAACAATGGAAGGCTATCGCGGCTTATGCCGATTAGCCACCATTGCCGCCACGGACGGGTATTACAATTGCCCCCGGATAGATCAGAATCTTCTGCGGCAGCACCATCAAGGGCTGATCTGTTTATCCGGAGGGATGCAGGGAGATATATCCGGGTTGCTGGCGCGGGGAGAAGAGAAGGAGGCTGAAGCAAAGGCCCGGTTTTATCAGCAGGTGTTTGGTGAAAACAATTTCTTTCTGGAAATCCAGTGCACTCAAATGGCCGGTCAGGCGGAAGTCAATCATGCCTTGTGCGAAATGAGCCGCAAAATGTCCATCCCTTTGGTCGGCACCAATAACTGCCGGTATCTTGAATCCGGTGACGGGGAGTATCTCGAAATTCTGCGCTGTGTGGGAGAAGAAAAAAAGCTCAGCGATCCGGATCGGCCGACAGTTGAATGCCATCAGCTTTATGTCAAATCGGCTGAGGACATGCACGCTTTGCTGGCTGATTTTCCTCAGGCCGCGGAAAACACCAACCACATAGCCGCCCGCTGCACCGTTGAGTTTGATTTTGAAACACGTCATCTTCCTTGCCCCGGGCAGGAAGAAGAAACCGGTCAAAATGCCGATGACATATTGAAAGAAAAAGCCGAACAGGGGCTTCTGCAGCGATTAAATGCGCGACAACTCTATGAAACCAGGCAGGGCGATCATCTTTATAAAACAAGACTGGCCCATGAACTGGCCGCGATAAAACAGGCCGGAATGGCCCGATATTTTCTGCTGGCCGCGGAGATTGTAGATTATGCCCGAGGCAATGACATACCCGTCGGTCCCGGGCGGGGTGCGGCACCCGGCATTCTGGTCTGTTACTGCCTGGGCATAACCGGTGTCGATCCCCTGTCTCACGGCCTGCTGTTTGAGCGGGCCTTTAATGCCCGATTTACAGCCGACATCGGTCTGGATGTCTGCGTCAATGGGCGGGACCGGATCGTCAAGTATGTACTGGATAAATATAATCAGGGCGATGTGCTGGAACATGGGGCGGCGCATATCATTACCTTCGGGAAGATGAAAGCCAGAGCAAGCGTCAGGGAGGTCGGCAATGTGCTGGGAATTCCCCGGGAGGAAACAACCAAAATTATTAGCATGATCCCTCCTGATGCATGGGACCTGGAAGATGCTCTGACAAGAAAGCCGGTATTAAGAGAAACAATTATGTCCGATTTGATATCCGGCGCTATGCTTGTCCGGGCCTGCCATAAATTGAATGGATTGCCCCGATACCCTTCAAAGCATGCTGCCGCAATTGTTATCGGGGATAAGCCGTTGACCCGCTATTTACCTCTTTCCGTAACAAGAGAAACGGTTGTCACCCAGTTTGAGACCTGGCAAGTGGCATCTCTTGGCTTATATAAAATAAACCTGCTGGGGCTCAGGGCGCCAACCATAATGAAGGAAACGATTGCCCTGATAGAAAAACAGGGGAAAACACCGCCGGATTTAACCGCTCTTGATTTGAAAGACGAGCCGACTTACCAGCTGCTGTGCCGGGCCGACACCGATGGCGTTTTTCAACTGGAAAGCCAGGGGATGAAGGACCTGCTGACAAGGATAAAACCGGATGTTTTTACGGATATTACCGCGCTTATTACCCTCTATCGCCCGGGGCCATTGGAAAGGGGCCTGGCAGATGAATTTATTGCCCGAAAAAACAGAAAAATAGAACCGGCCTGTCTTGTTTCTGAACTAAAGCCGATTTTCGAAGAAACCTATGGCCTCATATTATACCAGGAGCAGATCATGCAAACTGCCCAGAAACTGGCTGGATACTCCCCTGAAGAATCAGATATTCTGCGCCGGGCTATTGGTAAGAGAAAAGTCGAAGAAATCGCATTTCACCGGCAAAAGTTTATCCATGGTTTGGTGGCTAATCAAATCAACGAAAAATCCGCGCAGACACTGTTTGACCAGATTGCGGAATATGGGCAATACGGATTCATCAAGTCACACGCCGTCGCTTATGCCATGCTTTCATATCAAACAGCTTATTTAAAGGCACATTTTCGGGAAGAGTTCATGACAGTATGGCGGAACTACCGCGTTCATTAACCGCCTTCAGATGTGTGATCCGGACGGATCAGATAAAGGCTGAGAAGCTTTCGGCTCCGATCGTTCCGGCCGGAAAACCTGTTGACGGTTAAAGCAGATGAGCGTTATCATCCTGAAAAATGAGGGGGAAACAGGAGGGGAACTGGAATGTCTTTTTATCAATATTTTGATGGGCTATGCCCCGAATGCCTGTCAAAAGACATGAATAAAGAACTCTGGTTGAATCGGGGCGATCTGTTTGAATGCCCACAATGTCACCTCCAGATTTCACTCGCCTCTGGTTTACGTGCAACCATCTGCCGGAGACGGGGCCACGGAAAATTCAAATCACTTGAAGACAGATATTACGCCGCAACCAATCACGCCAGAGGATTATTACTGGTACGAGAAAGCCTTACCAGGCCTTATGAAGCCGACGGGCTTGATACATTTGAATCCGCGGGTGAATTGATAAATTATTTGAGCGAAATCAAAGAAGCTGAATGATGCGTCGGAGGTGTTATGGGTATCATTGATGATCTGGCAAAGGAAATCAGGCATGAGATCGATGCGCTTGAAGAAGGCGAATTCGGAGAAGCATTGATCGGGCGCAATAATGTTCCCGTAGTTTCCATAGAGAAATATCTCAACCCGGAACCGGATGTCCTCAAAGAAAACGAGTCGCCTTCCGAACGTCTTGAATGCAGAAAGATTCTTGGACTTTACATGCCCATGAGCAGTCCCGGCCGGATCTATCTATCAGCACGTAATCTCCGCGGCTTTTTTTGGAGCCTCGTCCACGTAGTCATGATGCGTGTCCGATATATTTCCAAAAACGATTTGGTGTTCGGATTTCATCTAGTTACCTTAAAAACATACCATCATGAGCTCTTCCATTTTTATTGTGACGTTTTAAGGGCTTGGTTCGGCGGCACCTATGATGCACTTACGGAGGAGGCCCTTGCCGTTGCCTGGGCCAGAATAAAAATAGCCCGAGAGAGGCAGAAATGGCAGGCTCAGATTGGAAGAATGAACCCCATTGTTTTTAATCAGATGATGTTCAATGCGTTCAATTATACATCGCCGGGGTACAGGGACTGGCCGAAATATGCCGACGAAGCCATGTTTAAACAGGGCGTAACAGCGTATTTGTCTCCCCCGAACAATACCCGTTTGCTCAATAACGGTGTTGATGTAGACGGAATGCTGTATGCCCTCCTTAACAATATCAAGGGCGGATACGTTGAGGCGGTATTATGAGACCTTTCAGATTATATGGATTGAGGTAACAGGCCTAAATTATATGCCTGGAAAAAGCGATATTGAGGGCCTTCATAGGACCGATTAAATCAAGAGGTGTAAAAATGCAACAATTGATAACCGATGTAGAAAAACTTTGGACCTCGAATCAAACTTTTGAAAAAACAATTTCGGGCTGGATAAATGATATAAACAAAAATATGCCAGAGGTTCAAAAGGCACGAAAGGCTTTTCATGAATGGAAGCCTCTCAAGGTATATACAAGTGTTACAAAATTGAAGAAAGCTACACCATCTTTTTCTGTCCGTCTTTTAGGGCAGGAAGTGGCTGAAATCAGGGTACTCAAGCATGGCGCTGTTAAACTTTATATCACGGAAAAACCTATCAATCATGTGGCGTCAAATAAAAAATACTTTGGACTTACTTTTAATAAAGATGATTTTCCAGTCGATTGGGATAGCAAAGAAGCAAAAGATTTTCGCAATACATTTAAGTTTTTGCAAAAAAAAACAACTCATTCACCGGAGCACCAGATTGAAACAAAAATTATAGAGGCGATGAAAAACCCGCCCACAAAACGGGGTATGCCCGGTATCCAGCCAGTTCTAATTGTTGGTTGTCCCCTCCAAGTACCGTTACCAGTAAAAGCTTGTAATGGCAAACCGGAGCCAAGTAATAGAGGCGGCAATATAGATATCCTTGCACGAAGAGGTAGGGGCCGGGGGACAAGGCTTTCTGTATGGGAGCTAAAAAAGCCGGGATTATCAACGCAAGCCCTAATAAAAGCCATTAAACAGAATCTTATCTATGCGAGTTCACTTGTCATGATGTTGCGTTCAAGCTCTGGCAATGCATGGTATAATTTATTTGAGTTTGGGGGTAGTGTCCCCAAAGAATTAAAAGTTGAATCTGTATTGACAATTGCGCTAAGCGACAAAACAATTTTTTCAAACGCAATCAGCATGTTTAAACAAAGGCCTCCGTTATCAATAAAGAACGATAGTATTATCCCTTATGTGGCTTATTATGATGACAGAACTTACAAAGTAGTATCAATAAATCAAATAACATAACGGTAAATGTTAATGCAGATCATCCCCCACAAAGGTACCCATGAGATCGGCGGAACTTGTGTTGAGTTAAGGTCCGGCGGTCATGGTCTGCTTCTGGATATGGGGTTGCCCTTGGTCAATCCCGATGGCTCGGAGTTTGACGACAAGACGGTCAAACGACCGGTGGATGAACTGATAAACAGCAAGGTTCTCCCCAATGTACCGGGTCTTTACGATGATTCAGATTGCGGCATTTCCGGGATTGTGCTGACCCATGCCCACCGGGATCATCATGGCCTCGGCCATTTTGTCAAACCCGGGGTTCCGGTTTTGGCCAGCGAGGTCACAAAAAAACTGATCGGAGCAAACCGTCTGTTTTTCCCCGACCAGATCGATCCGGCACGCATAACAACCCTCCCGGCCTGGAAACCGGTCTCGATCGGTCCATTTACCATCAAAGCCCATCCGGTAGACCACTCCGCGCCTGGCGCCATTGCGGTTGAAGTCGAGGCAGACGGAAAAAAAGTGTTTTTTACTGGTGATCTTCGGGCGCATGGTTATAAGCATCGACTCTTTGCGCATCTTATCGTTCACCCGCCAAAAGATGTGGATGCCATGTTAATGGAGGGGTCATCGCTGGGCAGAAAGCCCGGGGAATATCCGTATCCGGACGAACCCGCTGTCCGGGACGCGATTATCGATGAGATCAAAGACAGCAACAGGCTGGTACTGTTATTCTGCGCGGCCCAAAATGTGGACAGAATTGTGACCGCCTGCCGGGCGGCCCAGGCAACGGGCCGAAGCCTGGTCATAGACTATTATACCGCCTATATCCTTTTTTTATTAAAGGAGGAGTCGAAAAACATTCCCCAGTATTTCTGGGATGATATTCGGCTGCTATATTTCCATGGCCATGGTAATGCGCTTGCCGATGCCGGCCATTTCGGGTTCTTAAAAGCCCTGAAAAAAAGAGACGCCAGAATTTTTCCGGATGAATTAAAGGCCAACCCCGAGAAGTTTTTTGTTTTAGCCCGGGCCAACAGACGGTTGGCAGAACTGACAGACGGACTTGATCCCGCCAGGATACAATGCATCTGGTCCATGTGGACAGGCTATTTGAGTGACCCGGACAGTATCTTCACCAGTTTTTGCCAGAAAAAAAACATCACCTACAAACAGATTCATACCAGCGGCCATGCCACCATTGCCGATCTGGGCCGGCTGGTCACAGCTGTCAATCCCGGCATTCTTATCCCCATTCATACGTTTTTCCCCGACGATTATACGCAGTTCATCGATCCTGCCCGCGTTAAGGTGCTAAATGACGGGGAGGTGTTAGATTTAAAAATATTGCAATAGTAAAGCTGAAACACCTCAAAGCGAGAATTATTGCTTACCATAATTATACCAATCCACTGGATTCTTGGCGAAGATAAAATCTTTTAAGTTTGAGCAAGAACTAGGGGGAAAAAATTTTTCTGTTGTTCTGTTACGAAATGACTGGAATAAAGGGTGTGTTGACCAAAAGCATCAGGCAATAATGATCCAGCACAAACAGTTAGAACAATTGACATAAATAGCAGCCTTAATGTATATATAAAATATTAGGGGATTTTGTCTTGTGTCGCATAATAAGCGTTCTTTATTTTTATTTTAGCTTTTTAGAACAGTAAAGAAAGGGTCGGACCCGTGAAAAGTCTGATCAACTATTTTTTGTTAATTGCGGCTTTTGTGATGGCCTATTGTATTAACAACGTTTCTGCAGAAGGCAATAAAAACCAAGCAGAAGCAATTACAGTGGTGGCCACGGGAATCGGGCTGGATTATGAAAGTTCCTTTAAAAATGCACTTTCAAATGCAATCCAACAAGCTCTTGGGACAGTTGTGGATGCCGAAACGTTAGTTAACAATGAGACAGTAATCAAAGATCAGGTTCTGACGTACAGTGACGGGTTTGTAAGTGAAGTCCAAAAAATAAAAGATGAAAGAAGGCCAGACGGTTTATTCGAGTCATCTATTAAAGCCACTGTCCAAAAAAAAAAACTAATTGAAAAATTACGGGAAAAAAATATCAGTATAATTTCAGTGGATGGAACGTCGTTATTCGCTGAAACATTAACTCAGATAAAGACGCAAACGGATGCTAAAGAGTTATTCGCAAAAGCATTAGAAGGTTTACCAATCGGATTACTATCTCCTCGAATAGTTGATCAAAATCCAGAAATTACAACAAAAGAAAATGATGGCGCTGTGGTCTCCTGGAAAATGGAAATTTTATATAATCAAGCAGACTACTATGATAAAGTTGCGCCCTCACTTCAGGGAATCTTAGAGCAAGTTTGTGTCGATAAATCAAAAGACTATACATCTACCAACATTCCTCCCCCAAGTGGTATGCAGCAGCCAGGATGGGAATATCCACTATGGGATGTTGAGCAGAGGTTAGCAAAAAAATATAATAGCGACCAATATAGAGTAATATATTTGAATATTGGAAGCAATAGCAGCGGGGATAATTTAAGATGGAATTGGTATGTTCTTGATGAGAAAATATTTACATTTGCATTGAACAAGTTTAAAAGAACGCAGTATCCACTACGAATTGAATTGATTGGGTTGCAAGGAGGTATATTAAAATCAAACGAATTGAAGTGGGATGGCCATCATGAAACAAGAGGGTTTGTGCCTAATGTTGAACTTTATTTTTTACACTTTCCTTTTTTTGTTCATTCCTTTTCCGATCCGTCACGGGATGCCTTTGTTTGGATGATTTCACCTTTTTTCTTTGGCTCTGTAGGAGAATATCATCGAGGATTCAGCTTAAATTATATTACTAAATTAAGTTTAGAGGAAATGAAGAATTTAAAAGAGATAAAATGCTATTTTATTGAAGAAGAGCAGGCAGGAGAAGAAGATGATTAAAAAAATTTTTGTTTATCTGCTTATGTATTCCGCCTTCTGTTTTTGTGAAAATGCTTCATGCGCAACCATTAACGCCGATGACTTTCTTCCTCCCGTTCAAGCAAAAACTCCTGAGGAGCACGCTAAACGGATAACAGTAAATCAACCGCAATCAGTTACCATTGAAAAAGATCAATTGACCAGCCAGAAAGCAGTTACTGCCAGTACAGCTCAAGATGCAATCAATACCGTTGTTCAAAAGAGAGAAACTGGCTGCAAAATGATAAAATTCCCAAGCGGGTTTGGTTGGGTCGCGTGTGGTCAGAGCAGCTATCGAGAAATGAATAACTCTACCGCTACTCGTATTTCAAAACGTAATGCATATCTTAAAGCTTTTATGCAATCAAAAACCAGCTTAGCAGAATCTTTGAATGGGCTTTCAAATTCCGGAAAAGACAAGATCCGGCAAACACTTAGCACCATTAATACTGAAACTGAATCGTTGGCAACGTCTAAGGATGATTCACAAGAAACCCTGGAGCAAACGGTTCAAATGTTGTTAAGGGGATTTGTGGTGTATGAAGTCTTTGATGATACCGCTAACAATTCGGTATGGGTAAGTATTGTTACCACTCCCAAAACACAGGGAAAATATAAACGCCCGGATGTTAACAGCCTACAGGCAGATACAATAAGTGATGGCTTAAACGCAGTTTTAGTTGAAATCCAAAACGGTCTTGTTCCACCGATAGGGGGGAAAATTGTAACAGTTGACCAAACTGGTGAAATTGCTTTTGTCGGCTTTGGAAGCGCAGTTGTGCAGGCGCACCAAAATTCTACCATGCAGAACAAGTTAAATCTTCAAGCTGAAAGAAATGCGAGCTTGCGCGCCAAAGATGCCCTCTGCGGTCTGATCTTGGGTGATGATACCAGTTGGCGTGGAAAGCTGGATGAGCAAACCAAAGAAAGCATCGAAGATTTTGAAGAACTTAAAGCCAAAGATGTTGCTTCTTCCCCCGATCCTGTTGAATATAAAAAATTTGATCAGACTAAACAGACATTTATAAACAAGATTAAGTCTTCCGATGAGTGGGGAAGCATTCGCCAGGGGATTCTACCACCTGGGGTTACTTCAAAATCTTGGATGGATGATGATAATGCAATTGCATATGCTGTTTCAGTTTATCTTCCTAGTGTTTCGGCTCAGGCGGAAAAAACAGCTAAAGAAATGCATGAAAATACAATTATTAATCCTGACACAAGCCAGTCCGCTGTGGACGGAGGTGAAAACACTCAAAGCGGTTTTTTAGATGAAAACGATCCAAACATAGATCGCCCCAAAACGGAGATCAAGCAGGGCCCCTCTGGAAAAGTTCAGAAAGACGAGGATTTATAAGGGTTGAGTGGCGCTTATTGCTCGGCTTAAACTGTCCGGGAAGATTTTAACTTTTACAAACAATCAACCCTCTGGCAACACATCAGCATTTGTTTTTGACGGCCCATTGTTCCCAAAACGACTTTTGGTGGCCAAAAAAGCAAATAAAATCAGGTGGAATACGCCTGGGGAACGCTTTCTCACGCCTGTAACGAGGGTTCAATTCCCCGTGGGATCACCCAAAAATCAAAACGGGTTGGGAGATCTCTAAGCCCGTTGATGATATCGTCATACAAAACATGCTGGTTCACGGCTTATCGGTATGACGGGGGCACTCGGGTTTCCGATATGTTTTCAATCATGTTCCGGGGAGGATTAAAATGAACGTACTGGGTATCATGGGAAGTCCGCGAATCGGCGGCAACAGTGATGTTCTTCTGGATGACGCGCTGGCCGCTGCGGAAGCGGCCGGGGCCAGGGTGGAAAAAATCATCCTGGATAAAAAGAAAATATCCGGGTGCAAGGACTGCAAGAAGTGCAACCAGACCGGTCTGTGTGTCATCAAAGACGACATGCCGGCCATTCACAAAAAGATACTGGAAGCGGACGTCATTATCCATAGCGTTCCGGTCTATTTCTGGTCCATGACCGCGCAGATGAAAGCCTATCTGGACAGGTGGTGCGCTTTTTTTGATGAAAACTGGAGCTGGCACAAGGAGTACGGTGCCATAATGAAGCGCAAGCGCGTCGGGGTCATCACGGTCTGCGGGGACACCAATGTCCATACGGCCGACCCCGTAATGCATAGCTTTAAATCAACGGTTGATATGACCGGTATGCACTGGCTGGGCGTCGTCATGGCTTCGGCCGCCAACAAGGGAGATATCATCCGGGACGAGAAAGCCAGGAAAAAGGCGGCTGACCTGGGCCGGAAGGCCGCCACGCCTTAACGACTCCACCCGGGGAGTTCGATATAGTAATACCATAGCCTATTCGGCACCTTATTTATTGACTCTCCGGCAAAACTCTTCTATTGTTCCCATCTGCCGTTCCGGAATGGATTTTGCCGTCATCTGCTGTCCGTATTCCCGGACGGGAGCCAAAAGTGGATTGGAATTTATATGAAAGTCGTTCTGATCGCCTCTCCCTATCCTCTGGAAGAGGCGCCTTCTCCCCCGCTGGGCCTTTGCTATGCCGCCGCCGCCTTTGAGGCCGCCGGTGCGAAGGTGCGTATCCTGGATTACATGGTCCGGTATTATTCACCGGAAAAGATGGCGGCCGAACTGGCGGACTTTGACCCGGACGTTATCGGCGCCGGATCGGTGACCTTAAATTTTTTTGCCGCCGCCGATATTCTTAAAACCGCCAAGCGGCTTTTTCCGCGGGCGGTGACCGTTATGGGCGGCCCCCATGTCAGCTTTGATTATGAAAACACCCTGCGCCAATTTCCGGAAATCGACCTGATCGTTGTCGGCGAAGGAGAGGCGACCATTCAGGAACTGGTGCCGGTCATCGGCGACCGCAAGGCCTGGGCTGAGGTCCGCGGGATCGCGTTTGCCGACGGCGACCGGATCCGGTTCACCGGTCTCCGCGATCTGATCGACGATCTGGACCGACTGCCCCTGCCGGCCCGGCACCTGCTGCCCATGTCCCGCTATAAGGCCCTGGGGTTTCCCATCAGCATCATCACCAGCCGGGGCTGTCCCGGCCGGTGCATCTTCTGCCAGGGCCGTCGCATGGTCGGCAGCCGCATCCGCAACCGCGATCCCCGTCTGGTGGTGGATGAAATCGAAACCCTGCTGGGCTACGGGTTTGAGCGCGTCAATTTCGCTGATGATTTTTTCACCTCCAATCCCCGGCGGGTGCGGGAGATCTGCGCCGAAATCGAACGGCGGGGTCTTTCCTTCAGCTGGGCGGGCTTTGCCCGGGCCGATTCCGTGACCCCGGAAATGCTGGCCATGATGCGCCAGGCCGGGTGCGACTCGATTTTTTTCGGTTTTGAATCCGGAAACCAGGCGGTCCTGGACCGCATCAAAAAAGGTATTAAGCTGGACCGCGTCCGTAAGGCCGTGGCCGACGCCAAGGCCGCCGGCATGCGGGTGTTCGGTTCCTTTATCGTCGGCCTGCCCGGCGAAACCCCGGAAAATCTCATGGAGTCCCATCGCTTTGCCCGGGAGCTGGACGTGGAATACGGCTACCACTTCCTGGCCCCCTTTCCGGGCACCGAGGTCAAGGAGGAGATGGACCGGTACGACCTGGAACTGCTCACCGACAACTGGAACGATTTTGACGCCAACAGCGCCATCGTGCGCACCTCGGCCCTGAGCCCGGAAGACATCGAGCGGTTTGTGAAAACCTATTATTCCGATGAAATCGAAAAGGAAGAGGCCCGCATGGAAAAGGAGTTTGGCGAGGGGACGCTCAGTGTTGAGGAGCAGCTGCGCTACATGGGCAAACAGAAGCTGGAGATCGTTTTTCAACTCCTGTCCGAAGACCTGCTGGAGAACGCCCCGCCTTTTTCCATGGCCAACGGCCTTTCGCCGGTCAAGGCCCTGGCCCGATACCTGGCCGATGTCACGGGAAAACCCATGGACTTTGTCAACCTGAGCGTGCAGCAGTTTTCCGACCTGGGGTACATCGGTTATCGCGAGCAGGACCGGCAAGCCGTCTGGCACTGGTGCTGATTCGTTCCACAGTAAATCCATATGTCGGAGGGTTTTGTTCATGAAAAAGCGTTCCATTTTTCTGGCTTTAGGGCTGTGCCTCGCCGCCCTTGCGGGTTGCGCACCCTACTGGGTGAAGACTCCGGTAGTTGATCAGAATGAGGTTACGGTCAGCCTGGAACACAAGGTCCGCAAAGGGCAGGTGGTCCAACAGCAGTTCCACCATCCGGCCGATATCAGCCCGGAGAACCTGAAAAACCTCCTGACGCAACTGTCCTATCTTGCGGATTCCGCGATTTATGGAAAACCGGAGCGGAAACCGGTTTTTCAGGAAGTGGAAATCGAGCACCTGGCTCCCGCCCTGGTTCAGGCCCTGGCCAAAGCCAATCCGGAACAGCGGGTGAGGTTTGTTTCCCGCAACCGCGGCGGCGGCCTGCTGTTTAAAAAAGACCGGCAGACCGGCGGCGTGGCCTTTGTGGAAACCGGAGACCGTCTGAACCTGGCCTTTGGGTATGTGAATGAAGAAATTTTAAGCAGCAGACCGGATGCGTTATCACAGGCGGATAATGCCGATCCCCTGATGATCCGTTCCTCTTTTGCTCCCATCGTCGCGCCTGATTTTGTGGAACACCGTCTGACGGAAAAAGGTAACCCCTTCCCCCTGTGGATAGTGGCGGACATGAAACATATCCCCGAGCCGCCGCCTGCCCCGGCGGCTTCGCCCGCGACCGGAACACCGGAAGCCGCGGCTCCGGTTAAAACCGACTCCTTGGCGGCTTCTGAACCTGATAAAGCGCTAAAGACTGAGCCGGTAGTTGCGCCTGAACCCCAGACCATAAAAGCCGAACCGGTCCCTCTGCAGGAAAGCCCTTCTCAACCGCTCAAAGCGATCGAAAAAGAACCGGCGCCGGTTGCCGCTGATAAGCCGGCGGCCATGAAATCCGGCGATTCTTGGGAAACCCGCAAGCAGGAGAATACCGAAAAGCTGCGTTACCTCAAAGAGCTTTACGACTCCGGCCTGATCGATGAAAAGGAGTATAAGGCCAAGAAAGAAAAGCTGCTGGAACAACTATAGGCCGAGAGCCAGGTTTTTGCGTAGAGGCGGCCTTCCCGGCCGCCTTTTTCTTTCTTCGACAATAAAAGCAGCCCCTTGACAGCTTTTTGCCGATTATTATCTTTTAAATCAAAAAGCAAGGCATTCATCCAGAAACCATTCCGGTCAATACCGGAAAAAGGGAGTAACCATTAGAAAAGGGGGTATAATTATGATTAACTTTCCGACATTTGATTTAAGAAGCTCCTTTGACGAACTGGACAGCATGCGCCGCCGGCTGGACAATCTTCTGGGAAACATCAAAAGGAGCGGTTACCGCCTGGTCGGGAGCGGGGTGTTTCCGCTGATCAATCTGACCGAAGACAAGGACAATTATTATCTCCGGGCCGAGCTGCCGGGCGTGACCGCGGCGGATCTGGACATCCAGACCGCCCACAACGACATCGTCCTTTCCGGCGAACGCAAGGTCACGGAAGAGGGAGATAGTGTCCGCTATCATCGCCGGGAGCGGGACGCGGGGAAATTTTCGCGTATTGTCAAGCTGCCCACGGAAATTGACAGCGCCAAAATTGAGGCCAAACTGGCCCTGGGTGTTCTGACCGTGACCATACCCAAGGCCGAGGCCGCCAAACCCCGTCAGATCCAGATCAAGTAATCCGATTTTTCCCAATATAAGGAGGAACGACCATGTCAAACGATAAAACCAAGGAAATGCAGGTAAAGGAAAAACAGGAAGTGGCGGCTCCGGAACAGACGTTTCCGGGCCCGTATTTCACGCCGGCTGTTGATATATTTGAAACCGACAAGGCCATTACCCTGCTGGCCGATCTTCCCGGCGTCAAACCCGAGGGGTTGACCATCGATCTTAAGGATAATGTGCTGACCTTGACCGGAGACATAGCGCCGTTTGAATCCGCCAATGAGGAAGACCTGGTCATTGAATATGAGGTCGGAAAATATTTCCGTCAGTTTACTATTTCCGACATTATCAACCAGGAAAAGATAGGGGCCAACCTGAATGACGGTGTCCTGAAGCTGACGCTGCCCAAGGCGGAAAAAGCGCAGCCCAGAAAGATCACGGTCACCACGTAACCTGTGGGGGGTAATCATGCTTCGGGTGCGGTAAGAGATTTACCGCACCCGTTATTCAGTCGTTAAGATTATTTTGAAGAATTTTGTAGTCGTCTCCGAATATTTCCGTGAAGGCGACGCCGACCTCATATCCCGCCCCGTGGGCGGCCGGTCTGCACCAGGCCACTTTGACAACCGCCCGCACGGGAATGGAAGAGGCCATCAGGTAAAGCGACGTATGCCCGGTTTCATCCTTGACGCCGGAGATTCGGATGGTCATCTGCAACTCGGATCCGGGCGCATAGGGGTCATCACTGTAAAAACACAGCCCGCCCTGACTGATGTCCTTGCCCATGGTCTCCAGAAGGGGTTGGTCCTCAGCATCCGCCGACTTCAGCTTTCCTGCCACCTTATGCGTCTTCTTCTTGATATGGACGGAAATTTTTTTGTTGTATCTGGGGTAGTTCCTCCGCTCGAACCCTTTGGTTAACAGTCCCATGATCCACCCCCGGAATGATTGTGACGAAAAAAGAGGAAGGCACCTTAATAATAAAATATTGTACCCGCTGTTAGAGAGAACTGTCAACGGGTATAAGACATTTGTGTCTCGTTGCCTCAGCGCAACCCGCTATTAAAAATTGACGGACCGGCTGGCATGATTAGTCTTCATAACTGTAGCCTCTTGATTTTAGGGGAAAAAACTTGTAAATAGGAAGACAGGGGTTTTTTCGAACAGGCTCTTTTACTGGTATGATTCTTGAAGAGAACGGTTAATATAATTCCATATTCTTAAAATCCAGGCGTGATCGGATTTATTAGAGACAAAAATATCATGAGGAGGGAAAAATGAATTTCAAGGAATTGATGGAGGCACGGCGGGCTATCAATTTTTTTGATCCGGACAGGGCCGTCCCCGACAGTCTGATCCGCGAAATGGTGACCCTGGCGTCCAGAGCGCCGTCGGGGTTCAACCTTCAGCCCTGGAGCCTGATGATTCTGCGCGACCGGGAAAAAAAAGAAAGGTTAAAGGGCCATGCCTGGAAACAGGAAAAGATTACCGACGCGCCGGTAACGATGATCATTCTGGCGGATATGGACGGCTGGAAGTTTGAAAATCCCTTTGCGGAGAAAAATTTTGTCCAACTGGTCAATGCCGGAGAGATGAAAGAGGCTCAGCGGGAATGGTTTGCCAACGCCGCGTCCTCCCTTTACGGGGTCAGCGACGAGCGGAAGGTGGCCTTTGCCTGCAAGAATGCCGGTTTTTTTTCCATGTCCCTGATGCTGGCCGGGAAAAGCCTTGGGCTGGAGACCCATCCCATGGACGGGTTTGACATCGACGGTGTCCGAAAGGAGTTCAAGATTCCGGACAACTACTGGATCATGCTGCTTCTGGCTGTCGGTTATCTGAAGCCCGGCATTACCCTTCGTCCGCCCAAATGGCGCAAGTCGTTTGAGGAAATCGTGGTGGATTTTTCATAAAGGAGAATATTCGTTATGCTGGCATTAGGCCTTATGGGCAGCCCCCGCAAAAACGGCAACACCGCTTTTCTATTAAAAAGCTTTATGGATGAACTGGAGAAAAAAGGCGCGACCATCCGGATGATAAATGTGCCGGAAAAAAACATCAAACCCTGTCAGGGCTGTATTTTCTGTGAACAAAACGGTTACTGCCGCATGCAGGATGATGACATGAGCCGGGAACTTTATCCTTTGCTGCGGCGGGCGGAGGTGATCGTGGCCGCGTCCCCCATGTATTTTTACAGCGTCACTTCCCAGCTCAAGGCCCTGATCGACCGGTCCCAGGCCCTCTGGTCGCGCCGGTACCGGCTGAAACTGGCCGATCCCCGGGCCGCGACCCGGGCGGGCGTGATGCTGGCCGTGGGCGCCACCAAGGGGAAAAATCTGTTTGAAGGAACGCATTTTACCGCCAAATATTTTTTTGACGCCGTTGCCGCCAATTTTTCCGGAGAGATGGGTTACCGTCGGGTGGAAAACCCCGGAGATCTGCGCAAGCTCCCGGCGGTGCCGGACGAGGTAAAGGCCGAAGCCGCCAAGCTCGATCCGCTGTTCAGCCGGCAAAAGATATTGTTTTTGTGCGTGGAAAACGCCTGCCGCAGCAAAATGGCGGCGGCCTTTGCCGGGCACCTGGCCGGAGCCCGGTTCGAGACGGCCAGCGCCGGCAGCGCGCCGGCCGGAGCCGCCAATCCGGTCATGGTTGAGGCCATGGCGGAAAAAGGTATCGACCTGTTTCTGGATTCGCCCCGGTCCATATCCGAGGCCCTGGCGGAAATGAAACCGGACAAGATCGTGACCATGGGGTGCGAGGAAGACTGTCCCTATGTCCCGGGAGCGGAAGTCATTCAATGGAACATTCCCGATCCAAAGGGCCTGGGGATAAACGGCATGCGGTCGGTCCGGGATGAGATCGAGCAAAAGGTGCGGGAATTGACGGGGATATAGGGAGGTTCAAAACCATGAGATGCCCTGTATGCGGTTGTCTTCATTTTCATGTAAAAGACGCTGTTGACGAATACGACACCCATGAATTTACCATCGCCAACGATTCGGCTATTTTCCCCGAATCGCGGGAGGACCTGATCGTTGAAGACCTGACCCATGTTTATTGCAACGGCTGCGCCTGGCACGGTGAGTTCGGCAAGGTCCGAAAAACTCCTTGAGGCAAAAGATCATGCCCTTTATCGATGTACCCGGACTGCCGGGAAAGCTTTATGTTCCGGAGGCGATGGCGGCAACGAAGAAAAAACATGCCTGCCCGGACTGTTTTTCCTGCCAGCACTGCGGCGATGACCGCTGCCAGGTGTGTCGGTGCGGGAAAATGCCGGCAGACCGGAACGCCATTCATATTCAGGAGGGAATGAACAGCACACCATGAATGTCAGCCAGACCATTATTGCCTGCCCCCAATGCCGCGCCAGAAACCGGGTGGCCCTGAACCGGCTGGATGAGCGACCCCGATGCGGCAAGTGCGGAGCGGCGCTGCCGCCGGCCGCGGGCGACCGGCCGGTAGCCGTTACTGACGCCACCTTTGATCGTGAGGTTTTCGCGTCTTCTCTGCCGGTGCTGGTGGACTGCTGGGCCCCCTGGTGCGGCCCCTGCAAGGCCATCGGTCCTGTTCTGGACGAACTGGCCCGGGCCTACCGGGGCCGGCTGAAAATAGCCAAACTCAACGTCGATGACAACCCGCGCACGGCCGCAACCTACGGCATCCGCAGCATCCCCACGCTTCTGTTCGTCAAAAACGGTCAACTGGTCGACACCCAGGTGGGCGCGCCCCCGAAAAACGCCCTGGTCCAGCGGATCGAGCAGGTACTGTTGTCCTGAAGAAAGCGGCTACTCCGGTTTTTTGGCCCCGGCCAGCCCCAGTTCCTCCAGAGAGTGCTTGATCTCGTCGATGATCTGCGGGTCATCGATGGTGGCGGGAACGGTAAACGTCTGGTTGTCGGCGATCTTCTGGATGGTGCCGCGCAGGATCTTGCCGGAGCGGGTCTTGGGCAGGCGCTTGACCACCGTGGCCAGTTTGAAGGCGGCCACCGGACCGATCTGTTTTCGCACCTGCTGCACCGCTTCCTGGATGATCTCTTTCGGATCACGGGAGGTGGCCGCGTTTAACACCAGAAACCCCACCGGCACCTGCCCTTTGAGCGAATCCTCCACGCCCAGCACGGCGCACTCGGCCACGTCGGGTATGCCGGCCAGCACTTCCTCCATGGCCCCGGTGGAAAGCCGGTGGCCGGCGACATTGATGATGTCGTCCGTGCGGCTCATGACGTAGATGTAACCATCCTCGTCGATCATGCCGGCGTCGGCCGTCTTATAGTAGCCCGGGTACTCTTTCAGGTAGGCGTCGATAAAGCGCTGATCATTCTGCCACAGGGTCGGCAGGGTGCCGGGCGGCAGGGGCAGCCGGACCGAAAGGGCGCCGATCTGTCCGGCAGGCATTTCTTTGTTCTCGTCATCCAGCACCCGCACGTCCCATCCCGGCACCGGCTTGGTGGGGGAGCCGTACTTGACCGGAAACCGGTGCAGCCCCATGCAGTTGGCGGCAATGGCCCAGCCGGTTTCCGTCTGCCACCAGTGGTCGATGACCGGCGTGCCCAAATGCTTTTCCGACCATTGAATGGTGGCCGGGTCGGACCGTTCGCCGGCCAGAAAGAGAATCCGAAAATGGGACAGGTCGTATTGTTTGATCAGCCTGGCCTCCGGGTCCTCCCGGCGGATGGCCCGGTAGGCCGTGGGCGCGGTAAACATGCATTTGACCTGGTGCTGGGCGATAATCCGCCAGAACACGCCGGCGTCCGGCGTGCCCACGGGTTTGCCTTCGAACAGGACCGTCGTGCAGCCCTTGAACAGCGGGGCATAGACGATGTAGGAGTGGCCGACCACCCAGCCGACATCGGAGGTGGCCCACCAGACATCGTCCTCGTCGATATCATAGATAGCCTTCATGCTCCATTTCAGGGCCACCAGGTGGCCGCCGTTGTCCCGGACCACGCCCTTGGGCTGGCCGGTGGTGCCGGAGGTGTAGAGAATATACAACGGATCCGTGGCCGCCACCGGCACGCAGGCCGCGGGTGCGGACGCGGCCATGGCCTCGTCCCAGTCAATGTCCCGGCCGGGAACAAGGGTTGCCGCCAGTTGAGGGCGCTGACGGATGACGCATCGCCGGGGAGGGGATGAGGCGAGTTTGATGGCCTCGTCCAGAAGCGGTTTGTAAGCAATGACCCGCTGGCCTTCCATGCCGCAGGAGGCGGAGACAATGACCTTCGGCCGGGAGTCATTGATGCGGGTGGCCAGTTCCCTGGGCGCGAACCCGCCGAACACCACCGAATGGATGGCGCCGATACGGGCGCAGGCCAGTATGGCCATGACCGCCTCGGGGATCATAGGCATATAGATGACCACCCGGTCGCCCTTGACCACGCCCTGGCCGGCCAGGACGCCCGCGAACCGGGCCACTTCATCCCGCAGCTCGGCGTAGGTATATTTTTTAATAGTGTCGGTCACCGGGCTGTCATAGATCAGTGCGGTCCGGTCTCCCCGGCCCCGTTCATCCACATGATAATCAAGCGCATTGTAGCAGGTATTCAGCTCTCCGCCCGTAAACCAGCGGTAAAGGGGCTTGGCCGTATCGTCCAGAACCCGGTCCCATTTCTTGTACCAGTGGCAGTCTTCAGCTGCCTCGGCCCAGAACGCTTCCGGATTATTGATGGATTGCTGATAAGCGGTCTCATACCGATTGGTCATGGCAGGCTCCTTTCGTGATGGGAAAACAAAGAAAACAGGAGAACTCATTGAAACGAAAAATCAACGGATAACAACATGCTTGAAAAGGCATTATCACATAGCTGGCGTTATTCGTCAATTTCGTCAGGGCCGGAAAGGGGCTATTCCAGGCACCCCTTGGACACCCCGGCCTCGATGGGCACCGGGTATTGGCCGTCAAAACAGGCCTTGCAGAATTGCTTAACAGCACTAATGAATAGGCCCTTTTACTACGGCGATCACGTTCAGCAGGGCCTGCTCAAAACCAAAGTACAGATCTTTATAAAAAATTATTGTTTTTTTATTTACAATGGACTACGGTCAAAAATCAACACATCCAATTTCAACGGGAGGGGGATAATGTTCAAACAACGTACCATTGTCTTGCTTGTCCTGTCAGCCGTATTGGGCATCTTCGGGTTTAATGCCGGCAAAGCCCTGGCTGATCAAGCCGTGTTCGGCCCCAAGCAGTATTTGCGAACCACTGCCGCGCAAAATGTTTATGAAGACAGCTTTACAACTGCGACAGGATCCGGTGAACTGGTTATCCGCAACTGCGAAGAAGACAGCATCCATCGTGTTACCAGCGCGCGAATTCTATTAAATGGCGTCCCGGTTTTTACGCCTGAAGATTTCAAGCAGAACCAATTTGTCTTAAAATTTCCGCTCAGCTTAAGCCGGAGCAATAACCTCAAGGTTGAAATCAGCGGCAAGCCCGGTACTTATCTGGTCATCGAGATCAGGCAGGGCGGTGTGACCAACCCGCCGACGGCATCCTTATCCGCCGATCCGGAGACAATTGCCGGCGGCGGATCATCGACCCTGACCTGGACGTCAACCGGCGCGGATACCGCGATTATTGAACCGGGCGTGGGCAACGTGGATGTGAACGGCTCATTGACGGTAACGCCCGGAGAAACAACCCTTTATAAAATCACCGTCTTCGGCCCGGGCGGAACAGCCACGGCCGCTGTTGCCGTCAATGTGCTCTATCCGCCCACCGTGACTTTTAATGCCGAACCGTCCGAGATAAACGTCGGGGAGGCGGTCACGCTTTCCTGGACCACCACCCATGCCGACTCCGTGACCATTGAACCGGGGATTGGTCCGATTGAGTTGAACGGAACGCGGATAATTAAACCCGCGCAGACCACCACGTACACGCTGACGGCCGGCGGCGGCGGTGGGACAAGGTCCGCTTCCGTCACCATAACGGTTCATAACCCGCTGACTCTTTAGATCACAACCCCTCTTGACGGCGCCGGTATCATCGGCAACACGGTATCAGTAAAAGGAACCTTTACCCATGCCGGCAACAAAGAAACCGGGGTAACAGTCAACGGGGTTATGGCCCTGATCAGCCGCAATGAATTTACGGCCGATCATGTGCCTCTGTTGAGCGGAGAAAATACGATTACGGCCAGGGCTACGGATGTTTCCGGCGCCTTCATGGCCGATTCCATTACCGTCCAGGCGGATACATCTGGAGATTATATTGAGTTGACGGCCGATCCGGTCTCCGGCATGGCGCCCTTTGAAACCACGTTGCGGATCGATGGACCGTTTGACTTTGCCGTTTCCGATATCACGTATACCGGACCGGGCACGGCCGAGTTTCTGGAAAGCGGCCGCGATCAATACCGGGTTCGGTTGTCTGCCAGAGGGATCTATACCTTTACGGCGACCGTGACGGATGCGCAAGGCTATTCATATACAGACAGCATGTCCGTGGAGGTGGTGGATGAAGCGGCCATAGATGGGCTCCTGAAGCAAAAGTGGCTGGGAATGAAGGCGGCGTTAAATAGTGGCGATATTGAAGGCGCCCTGACGTTTATTGCCGATGGCGGCCGGGAAATGTACGCATATAACTTTGAGCTGTTAAGGCCATATCTGCCGGAAATTTCCGCGGGCTTAAACAATATTACCCTGGTGAACATTATCGATGGAGAAGCCAAGTATTACATGGTCGGCGAACAAGGAGGTCAGACATATTCGTTTTATGTCCTGTTTATAAAAGGCCCTGATGGCATCTGGCGGATCAGGTTTTTTTGATTATTAAGGGGGGATTAAAAAAATGAAGACAAGCCGATTGAAAATCATATGGTTTCTCCTTTTATTGGTTTTCTGTCTGTTAATCACGGGTTGCGGTATCCACCACAATGTCAAAGGAAGGGTGGTGGATGCAACAACCGGCGATCCTATTGAAGGGGCGTCCATTGCCATAAGCTGGACCGGGACGAAGATTGGCGCTCTTTTCGCTCCCTACGCTGACGGGACGTATATTTTAGAAGAGGCAAAAGACACCTCTAATAAAGACGGATACTTCAGTATTCCCAAGTATTTTTTAAAAAGTTTTAGCATGGGAGTTTATAAAAAAGGTTATGTCTGTTGGGATGCTAAAAATGTTTTTTTGCAAGGAGAACCCATCAAAATTACGGATCAGTACGGGACAAGAACATCTGATGATGTTAAGGAGAGAACCGGTTTTAAGGTAAGAAACGGGATGGTTATTGAGCTTGAGCCTTTTACAGCAACGGCCAGAGAGAGACTCCTTCGACATGCACAATTTACAGACTCTTTATCCGGTGAAGTCGGTGGTCTGGATGGAATCGGAGAAGAGATTGAGATGGTGATGGAAGATATACAAAAGAAGAAAGAAGCCCTTAATAAAAAAGAAAAGCAGGAAAAAGCAGGAGCGCCAAAATGAAGAAATATTCCTTTTTATTAATATTGAGCATTGCGATGTTACTTCCCATGAATGGGTATACATGGAATGACGAAATAACACATCCTAACATAACAAAAAATGCTGTTCGTTTTTCGAATGCTGATAAATATTTGCAGAGCAATTTTGGCTTTACTAAATCGGGAGATCCAAAACAGCCCGGGACGTTCTTTAAAGGTCAGTATGTTACAGAACTAATCAGCAAGGGGGCTATGCTTGAGGATGATCCTATATGCCGCGCATCCAACCATTTTCATAATCCCCTATCAGGCTGGGGTGATTCCGAATTAACGGATACTCGCTGGCTGACAGAGTTGTGGTGCTGGGGCTTTGGTATGGGACAGTATCCTCCGGGTGAAATCGCATCAAATATCACCTGGCAACTGGATATTTGTCGGTCGACCCGCTTATTAAAGATAATGAAGTTCAGAAATCCAACCAGTGGGACTGGGACAGTGCCAGAGAACACTTTTATGCTTATCTTACGGGAAAAGATTTTAATGGGGTGAACGTCGCGCCCGATGAAAGTACGCGGGACGAATCCATGATCAACTGCTTCCAGGCTATAGGTCAGGTTGTTCACCTTCTTCAAGACATGGCTGTGCCGGCCCATGTCCGCAATGATTTTTCCCAGGGCCATACCATGGTACGGATAGAAAAAGAATGGCCATCGAAATGGTTTGGAAACGGCTTTGAATTTTATGTCAAGCGGAACAATAGAGCGCCTTGGTTTGAAAGCGCAATAAAAGAAAATTTTACCGATCCATTTTTAACGCAATTCTGGGATACGGACCAACTGAATGCAAGTTACAACGGAATCGGCATGGACACGCTTGGATTGGCCGAATACACCAATTTTAATTTTCTTAGCGAATATACCATGTTTACCCAAAACTTTCCTTTCCCCAAGGCTGAACATTGTGAAGTCATCCTTGATTACGTACCGGAGGGTATTCCCGATCTTGACCGACAATATCTATCAAGCACCAATGGTCACCCTGGGGAGCAAATTAACCATTTGGCGGTCATCAGCTATTTGGAGTCTTTCCGGAAAGAGTATTTCCCTAATGTCAGCAGCAGGCAACTTCCTGTTTTTTTGGATGAAACCTGTTATGCCGACTACGCCGCCAAGCTCATTCCCCGGGCGGTGGGATATTCCGCTTCCCTGCTTGACTATTTTTTCCGCGGCAACATGAAGCTGGCGGCTGACGGCGAGGGGTGTTACATTGTCAACCCCATGGATGAGGATATTCAGGGCCGGTTTGAACTCTATTACGACAATGTCAATGACGAACGGGTGCCCGTCAACAATGTGGACAGCTATCCCTGGCAGGATGCCGTTAATCCAACCGAAGAAGACATCTTCAATATGACAGCCGCCTATATGTCAGTCGCGGCCGGAGGACAAAGCAATCCCCTGGAATTGTTCGCCATTCCTCAAGACGCCAAGGTGCCCGGAGAATTTATGCTGGTGATGAAAGGCCGCATGGGACAGGAAACAATCAATGCCGTGGCCGCCTCAAAAATTACCATCCCCCTGATAGAGCTTTCCCTGCCGACGGAGAAGGTTTACGCCATAACCGACCGGCATCCCTATTATGCGGATACATCAGACCCCAGATATGTCAATGACCCGGCGCACCTGGGGTTTAACAAGATCGTGATCAACGCCAAAAACATCTCCCAGGCGGGCAACATGACCGGCGGTTCGGTGGCCCTTCAGGTAAAATACCGGCTGGGACAATCAAACCAGTTTACCTATCCGCCGGGCGCCACCAGCAACGATACGTTTTACCGCATTGTCGCCGGCAAAGAAGGCGTCTCCCTTCCCAGCGGGGTTTCCACGCGGCTGGAGTTTAACCTGCCCACGGAATTGCCGTTGTGGGCCACGGATGTCCATCTCTTCCTGATCTATAACGGGACCGTGGGAGATAAATCCAATGCGTTGTGCCTGGGATATAAGGATATTTCGGAGCCGACGCCCGTGGATATCACTAACCGGATGGATAAAATATGCCTGTATAACAAGCTATATGACGCCGGATCGGCCGGGGCAATCGAGGCCGGGGATACAGACGGTGACGGCGTTGCCGACAGAGATGTTTATGCCCATGCGTTAAGAGACCTTGCTCTCCGGATCGGAGGTACAACTTATACAACCCCATATCTGGATGCGGGTGCTACCGCCCGCCCGGTGCTTGCGCTTTGTGATTACGCCCGGTCAGGCGTCATTGATGTATCGGGTCGGGTGACGAAGGTGCAGGACGCGGATCCCTTCAGTCACAGCAATATCAATTACTACAGCTCGATATATTTAACGGGCATCAAAAATCAGATGGTTTACTACAACAGTTTTCCAACCTGCTCGACAAGCCCCTGCTGGATCCGGCATGTGCCATGGTTTAAGCCGTACAACGGCTTCTACTCATGGGGAGGCTTTATTTCTATCAACACGCCTTATCCCAGCGGGTCGGTCTGTTCTTATACGGATTGACGGGTTTTCCGCGATTGGCGCGTTCATTTAAAATAGACGGGAGGAAGTATGCATAAAATCATCATATACAGCCTGTTTTTTGTAATCGTGATCGTCGGGGTCGCCTGTGGTGAAAATTTACAGGCCAGGGATTTTCGGCATGATCCGCAAATGGAGAATGCGGAAACAGCCGTTCTGGTTGATGCCGATACCGGAGATGAATGGACGGTACGTAAAGGTGACGAGGTTGACGGGTGGACGGTCGTGAAGATTACTTCTGAATACGTGGAAGTATCCCGCAACGAGGAAGAGCAGGGCTATGTCGCAGTCTACACGCTCTACTATAATGATGGCCCCGCCATCATGAAACCGGCTTCAAATCAGTAGGCAGGTTGCGACACAAACCCCAAAGCTCTCTATTCCAGGCACCCCTTGGATACCCCGGCCTCGATAGGCACCGGGTATTGGCCGTCAAAACAGGCCTTGCAGAATTGCTCTTTTTCCGCCGGGCTGCCGGCAGTGGTCGATTCCAGCAGCCCTTCCAGGGAAAGGTAGTGCAGGGAGTCCAGGCCGATAAAGGACTCGAGTTCCCTGACCGTCTTGGTGGCGGCGATGAGCTCGCCCCGGGTGGAAAAATCAATGCCGTAATAGCAGGGGAACCGGTGCGGCGGGCAACTGACGCGCATGTGAATTTTTTTGACGCCCAGTTCCCGCAGGGCTTTGATGCGGGTGCGGGCGGTGGTTCCCCGGATGATGGAATCCTCGATGATGATGATTTCTTTTCCCTTTAACAGTTCCCGGACCGGGTTGAGCTTGATCCGCACGCCGAAGTCGCGCATGTTCTGGGTCGGCTGGATGAAGGTCCGGCCGATGTAATGATTGCGGATCATGGCGATCTCGTAAGGCAGGCCGGACTCCTCGCAGTAGCCCAGGGCGGCGTAATTGCCGGAATCCGGAAAGGGCATGACCAGGTCGGCCGATACCGGCGCTTCCCTGGCCAGTTGCCGGCCATGGGCCTTGCGGGTCTGATAAACATTGCGGCCGTAAATGGTACTGTCCGGCCGGGCGAAATAGATGTATTCGAAAATGCAGAAGGTCCGTCGCCGGGGCGGCTCGCCGAACAGGCTGCGGATACCGGTATCGTCGATGATGACGATCTCGCCGGGCTCCAGTTCGCGGACAAATTCCGCCTGAAGCAGGTCCAGGGCACAGGATTCCGAGGCCAGTACGTAATGGCCGTTCAGCATTCCCAGGCACAGGGGCCGCAGACCGTTGGGATCCTTGATGCCGACGACCTCGCCGCGGCCGGTCAGCAGTACAAAGGAGTAGGCGCCTTTAATGCGGGCGACCATGTTCAGCAGGGCCTGTTCAAAGCCGAATTTCAGATTTTTGATGAAAATATGCAGGGCCAGTTCGCTGTCCATGGTGGAGCGGAAGATGGACCCGTCCTGCTCCAGTTCCTGTTTTAAAATATGGGCGTTGACCAGGTTGCCGTTGTGGGCCAGGGCGTAATCGTTGTTCATGTAATGGACGGTCAGGGGCTGGGTGTTGACCAGGGTGGAGCTGCCGGTGGTGGAATAGCGGACATGGCCGATGGCGCTGCCGCCGTTAAGCTTTTCCAGGTGGTCCATGCGGAAGACGTCGGAGACCAGGCCCATACCGTTGTGGGTGGTGATGCAGCGGTTCCGGGCCACGGCGATGCCGGCACTCTCCTGGCCCCGGTGCTGCAGGGCATACAGGCCGAAATAGGTGATCTTACCGGCTTCGGGGTGGGCGTGAATGCCGAAGACGCCGCAGGCCTCCCGGGGTTTGTCCATGTTACATGTCAAGCGGTTCATTGGCTGTCATTCCCCATACGCCGCACGGGCAGGCTCCGGCACAGAAGCCGCACCCGATGCACAGGTTTTCATCCACCACATAGGCATACCCGGTTTCATCCAACGTTTCCTTACGGCTGATGGCCGCCCGCGGACAGACGGCGACGCAGATGCCGCAGTCCCGGCAGTCGCCGCAGGAGGCGCACTGGGAACCGCACTGGCCGGTGTCCGTGAAGGACGACAGCCGCGGATCAAAATAGGCCAGGTGCACCCGGCGCTTGTCAATGGTCGGCCGGTTGTCAACCGCGGCCGGGGTTTTCCCCGCCAGCAGGGCATTGATCGTCTCGGCCGTCCGCCTGCCGGCGCCGATGGCGTCGGTCAGCAGGCCGGGTTTGACCATGTCGCCGATGGCGAAGATCTTCTCATCGGAAGTCCGGTAATAGTCGTCAACCCGGATAAAACCGCCTGCCAGGGTCACGGAGGCGGGCAGAAAATCCGTTTCCGGCGCGTCGCCGATGGAGATGACCACGGTATCGGCCGGGATCAGTTCGCCGCTGTCGAGCACCACGCCCCCGGCGGTGATTTCCTTGGTGAAACAGGGCCAGCGGAACCGGGCGCCGATAGCCTCGGCCGCCTCCCGCTCCTTGCCGAAGGAGGCCGGCTGCTGCACGTCGATCAGCGTAATCTGCTCCGCTCCCAGGCGATGGGCCTCGGTGGCCACGTCGCAGCCCACGTTGCCGGCCCCGATAATGACGACGCGTTTTCCGGGCTTTTGTTTTCCGGATCTGGCGTCGGCCAGAAAGTTTAAGGCCGTGATCAGTCGTTCCTTTCCGGGAACGGGAATCGACCGGGGCTTCCAGGCGCCGGTGGCCAGCACCACGTAGTCGGATTCCTTTTTAATCTGTTCGATCTGTTTTTTGGTCAGTTTCCGCTGAAGATGCACCTGCGGGATGACCTGCCGGACCCGGTCGATTTCAGCGGCGAGCACGTCTCCGGGAATTCGGGATTCCGGGATCACCGCCGTCATCTTGCCGCCGAGGACTTTTTCGGTATCGTAAATCACCGCCTCATGCCCCTGGCGGTTTAACTGCCAGGCCACGGAGATGCCGGCCGGACCGCCGCCGATCACGGCGATCCTGCGACCGGTCTTCGGAGCCGGAGCCGGCGTCACCGCCTTGATGCTGGCCCTGCCGAGCAGGGACACATCCACCGGTTTCATCAGGGAGGAGGTGCGGGTGCAGCCGTCCATGCAGAGGTTGGGGCATAAATAGCCGCAGACCGAAGCCGGAAAAGGGGTGTAGTCCAGGGCCAGTTCAACGGCCTCATCCATCCGGCCGTCGCGGATCATGCGCCAACGTTCCTGGACCGGAATGCCGGCCGGGCAGGCCGCCTGGCAGGGGGCCCGAAAGCGCCGGTTTTCCCAGACAGGAACATACCGTCGCATCACCCCGGTGGTAATCAAAGGAATGGGGTCCCGTGCGATGGTGGTCAGATCGCCGATCAGGCCGCCTTTTCCCAGCTCCCTGTCCCAGGTGCCGGACCGGAAATCGGCCATGGATCGCGGGCTTGATGTTTTCTTCTCACCGGGGCCACGGGCCGTAAGCAACTGCCATTCGTCGCGGACGGTAAGTCGTTCCAGCAGGTTGGCGCGATTGATGCTGGAAAGAAAAGCGGCCATGTTTTCGCAAAGCCACCGCCAGTCTTCGTCGGAAGGGGCGCGGATGTCGGCATCGGCGGCGCTGTATCCGCCATGCGGCCCGCGGAAATAAACGCTGCCGCCGACCATGCCGACCAGTGGCCGGTAGCCCAGGACGTTGTCCGGCGTCTGGGGATCGACGCCGCAGACCACGGCGATGCCGCCGGCCATGAATTCGCCGAAATAGTCGCCGACCGATCCCAGAACCCATAATTCCGGCGGGGCGAAACGGGGGTTGTGTTTGGTCATGGTCATGCCCCGGGAACCGATATTGCCGGCCACGTAAATTTTCCCCTGGGCCATGGCGTTGGCTACGCCGTTTCCGGCCTGACCGTGGACGACAATGGTCGCGCCGGCGTTCAGCCAGCCGACGTCGTCGGAAGCGGGCCCCATGATCTCGATAAAGGTGTTGGGAAACCCCATGGCGCCGGCCCGCTGGCCGGCCTGGCCGGTGATTTTCACCCGGACCGGTTCGCTGCCCGCCTTCCACAGGCGTCCGCCGATGCCGTGCTGACCGAAGGCCTCCACGGCGATCCGCCGCTCGCCCCGCTCCACCGCCTGCTGCAAGCGTTCTTCCATAACCCGGGATTCGATACGGATACCGTTATCCTTCCCGGAGATAAGATAAAAACCAGGACTGCTCATGAATGGTTTCTCCCGCGTTTTCTCTGACTACACCACATATTTGATCTGCAACCGTTCCGCCGCCGCCTGGTCGTCGATGCCCAGCGCATCGGACATGCCGATGGGAAGCGAGGTGGACCGTCCCAGGGGCGCGATTATTTTTTTAAATTCCGTATCAAAGCTGACGAATACGTCCACCACTCGCTGGGCCACCTGCTCCGCGTCCAGGCGGCGGTACAGCCGGGGATCCTGGGAGGTGATGCCCTTGGGGCAGAGGCCGACGTTGCAGATATTGCAGCGGTCGGACTCGGAGCCGAGGCACCCGGCGGCGGCCTGCATGATGTATTTGCCGGTCTGGACCCCGCTGGCGCCGAGCATGATCAGGGCGGCGGCGTTGGCCGCCAGGTTGCCGCTCTTGCCGACGCCACCGCCGGCGAACAGGGGCAGTTCGTTCTGCATGCCCAGCCGTACCAGGTTCTGGTAGCAGTCCCGGATGTTGCTGGCGATGGGATGACCCATGGTGTTCAAGGACACGTTGTAAGCCGCGCCGGTGCCGCCGTCTTCACCGTCGATGGCCAGGCCGGCGGCGTAGGTGTTCCGGGTCAGGTTGTTGAGCACCGCCAGGGTGGTGGAGGTGGCCGAAATTTTCGGATACACCGGCACCCGGAAGCCCCAGGCCATGTACATGGACTGGATCATTTTGGCCACCGCCTCCTCGATGGAGTATTTGGTCTGGTGGGTGGGCGGGCTGGGCAGGTTGACGCCTTCCGGAACGCCGCGGATGGCGGCGATGAGTTTGTTGACCTTGTTCCACATGAGCAGGCCGCCGTCGCCGGGCTTGGCGCCCTGGCCGTACTTGATTTCCACGGCGCAGGGATCGACCTTCATTTCCGGAATGGCGTGAATGATCTCGTCCCAGCCGAAGTAGCCGCTGGCGATCTGCAGGATGACATACTGCAGGAAACGGCTGCGCAGCAGCCGGGGCGGGCAGCCGCCTTCACCGGTACACATGCGCACCGGCATGTGCATTTCCTCATTCAGGTAGGCTACGCCCATCTGCAGGCCTTCCCACATGGGCGGCGAGAGGGCGCCGAAGGACATGCCGCCGATGATCAGGGGATAGATTTCCCGGACCGGCGGAATCCAGCCGTTTTCTTTCAGATGACGCAGGTTCTCTTCCGGCGTCAGCACCCGTCCCAGCAGGGTGCGGAATTCAAATTCGTGGCGGCCGGCATCCAGGGCCGGGTCGGTCAGCATGGAAATGCGGATGAACTTGATGCGGTCCAGAATGCCGCCGGGCGCGTTGCGGCGGCCGCCGCGTCGCCGGGGCGCCCCGCCCTGATTGATGTGAAAGACCAGCTTGTCGGCCTCGTCACCGCGAACCGGCAGGATGGCGTCATTGGGACAGACCAGGCTGCACATGCCGCAGCCGATACAGGCGTTTTCCGGGGCCGTCTTCTGGCGGATGCCGTAGTAGACGGAAAAGCTGCTGGCCGAGGCCTGGCGGATATCGATGACCGGCGTGATGGCCCGCTTCTGAAACACGCCCAGCTCCAGGGCGCGGACCGGGCAGACGGCCGTGCACTTGCCGCAGAGGGCGCACTTTTCCTTGTCCCATACGATCTGCCAGGGCAGGTCCTTGATGCTTAATTGGGAAGGTCCAATGCTTCCGTTTGACGACATAATTGAATCTCCTTGCGATCCGGTCCCACCAGGGCGGTATCCAAATGCATGGGTTGAATGTCCCGGCTTTTATCCCGGTAGGGCAGAACGGCGTCAAGGCCGCAGATTTCCGAAGAAAAAGCGTATCGGCCGGGGTACCCTCCGACCACGCCCGGGCGCAGTTTTTTCCTGTCCTGGGCCATGAACAGGGAGTGGTCCGGCAGGCAGCCGATGGTGCAGTTGGGGCCGTCGATGATCAGCCGGCGGCAGGTTTGTTTCAACTGCTTCAGCAGGGCGGCGCTGGGATGCCGCGCGATGTCCTCGTCCTGCAGGGGGGTGATGATATGCTTGTAGGCGTCTATCCCCAGGCCGAGCCTTTCCATGGTGTAGTGCAGGATATGGGTAAAGACCTCGGAGTCGGAATAAAAACCCGAATAACCGTCAAACCCCCGGGACATCAAATATTCCTTGATGGGGACAAAGGCGGTGTTCTCACCGTTGGTCATGGTGGCGTACCCGTGCAGGAAAAAGGGGTGGCAGGCATACAGGTTGATGGCATAGTTGGTGTTCTGCCGTCCCTGGGCCATGATTACCCGGGCGTGCAGTTCCTCCCGGTCAAGGTCCAGGTACCGGGCCACGGTCAGGGGGTCGCCGATTTCCTTGATCATGATCACGTCCGGCCAGAAGGAAAAGACCACCATGTCCTCTTTTTCACTGCCCATTTCCACCAGCTGCAGCCGGATCCGGGTCAGCCGGTTCTGGGTCTCCTCCCAGGTCAATTTATCCCACTCATCGGGATATTCATAGGCCCGGATCAGGTACACGTCACGCCGGGGGATTCCCTGGGGCTGGGCTTTGGGAATCTTGATGGATATTTTATGCTTGGTCAGAAAGCCGATGTCCATCATAAAATGGTCCAGCCGGCGCAGGCCGTCGGCGGTGAAGATACCCGACAGCACCGGGGAGTTTTTGATTTTTTCAAACGGCCCGCCGAGGTCCCGTAAAAAAAGGCCGACGCCGGAGCCGTCGTGGCCCTCCCTCATGACGTCCAGCGCTTCCAGCGCCACGATAGGGGACAGCGGGGTTTCACTGGTGATGGCGAATAACCGGCACATGGTTGATTGTCTTCCTTCCCGTCAAAAAAATTACGGTGTGTTCTCCAATTTTTTAAAAGGAAAGTAAAGCGCTTATTTCGTCAATCTCTCATATATTCGCACAAAACGGGGCCGGCGTCGAATCACTTCGCCACCGACCCCGTTTCCGCGGAGGAGTTGTCTTGGCCTGCGCTACAGTTTCGGCAGGTATTCCTCTAACTCAAACTGGCTGACATGGGTCCGGTAGCGATCCCATTCCACTTTTTTGTTTTCAAGGAACTTGTTGAATATGTGTTCGCCCAGGATATCCCGAACCAGCTCACTCTTCTCCGTTTCCTTGATGGCGGCATAGAGGTTGCCCGGCAGTTCGGTGATGCCTTTTTCGGCCCGCTCTTCCGGGGACATTTCGAAAATATCCTCTTCAATGGGTTCCGGCAGGGGATACTTGTTCTCGATGCCCTTCAGGCCCGCGCCCAGCATGACCGAGAAGGCCAGGTAGGGGTTGCAGGAGGGGTCGGGCGCCCGGAATTCCATGCGGGTGGCCGCTTCTTTGCCGGGTTTATACATGGGCACCCGGACCATGGCCGAGCGGTTGCGGTTGGCCCAGGAGACATACACCGGGGCTTCATATCCCGGCACCAGGCGTTTGTAAGAGTTGACCCACTGGTTGGTCACGGAGATAATTTCGGGCGCGTGTTTCAGGATACCGGCGATATAGTGCTTGCCCGTTTCGGACAGATGGTATTTGTCCTTGGCGCTGTAAAATGCGTTCTTGCCGTTTTTCCACAGAGACTGGTGAACGTGCATGCCGCTGCCATTTTCACCGAACATCGGCTTGGGCATGAAGGTGGCGTGAACGCCGTTTTTATGCGCGATTTCCTTGACCACCAGCCGGTAGGTCATGGTGATATCGGCCATGGTCAGCCCTTCGGCATAGCGCAGGTCGATTTCGTGCTGGCTGGGGGCCACCTCGTGATGGCTGTATTCCACCCGGATGCCCATGGACTGGAGGGCGAAGATGGTCTGGCGCCGCAGATCACCGCCCATGTCCGTCGGGCGGGCATCAAAGTAGCCGGCTTTGTCCAGAATTTTGGTGCCGGTGTTGTCGGCGAAATAAAAATACTCCAGCTCCGGACCCAGGAAAAAGGAGTACCCTTTCTTGGCCACCTGGGCCAGAAGACGCTTGAAAACATAGCGCGGATCACCCTCGTACGGTTCGCCGTGCGGGGTAAGAACATCGCAGAACATGCGGGCCACCGGCCGGTCGTTTTCTCCCCGCCAGGGAACGAACTGAAAGGTGGTGGGATCGGGCTTGGCGATCATGTCGCTTTCGTGAATCCGGCAGAAGCCCTCGATGGATGACCCGTCAAAGCCCATGCCTTCCTCCATGCCTTCATCCAGCTCATCCGGGGTAATGGCGAAGCTTTTCAACCGCCCCAGCACGTCGGTGAACCAGTACTGGATAAAGCTGACATTTTTTTCCTTGACGATTTTTTTTACATCGGCTGCTGTTTTGCATTTCATCATTTTCTGTCCTCTCGCGTCGTTATAGTAAAAAGGGTTTAACCACTTTTATCCGATGTCGCGTGTTTAGTCAATATTTGAGCAATATGCGTGCCAGACGAATAACCATATAAAATAACGACAATTTTAACAACACCGACGGCACGGCCAGGCCGGAGCGTAAGACAATTACGTAATTTTTTTAAAAAAAATATTACGTAATTGTCTTCCAATGTTTCTCCCGTTGTAGGTGGCCGGACTTACCGTCACCGGTCGGGCAAGACCATAAAAGCCCGCCGGCGGCTTTTGGCCGCCGGCAGGCATAAGGCGGGATCTTCAAATTTATGCTGCTGGATATCGATCTCTGCGGGTAGGGTTATAGCGGGCTTTCAGCAGTCTTTTTTAGTCGCTTATTGACTTTCAAAGCAGGTATTTGTTTTTCGGTGTCTCTTGACCGTCGCTTAATGCAAAAACGTTATTTTCTAAATAATCGTTCATGGTTAATCGACCAAATACGTTTTACAAAGTTCTGAAACGGCCGATCTGTAATCTGCAAAGTCAACAGCAGGCACAACGGACGGTTTTTCCTGAAGATTTAATTTGTGAATTTGTGCCCGCATGGCGACGTATGACTTTTTTAAACGTCCGGCTGACTCAACGTCAAGGATACCATGCTCCGCCATGGTTTCCAGAAGCCTGATGTTATCGGTCCATCGTGATAATTCCGGATGCTCATGGGCATTGGCCAGGACAAGATACTGAACAAGAAATTCAATGTCGATGATCCCCCCTTTGTCCTGCTTGAGATCAAATAGGTTGCTGTCCCTATTGCCATGTTCGGCTCGCATTTTTTCACGCATGGAATTGACTTCTTCAAGAAGTGCTGACCGGTTCCTTTTTTTACAGAGGACCGCCTTGCGGATGCTTTTAAACCGGTCAAAAAGCGCCTGGTCCCCGCATATTGGCCTGGCCCTGACCAGGGCCTGATGTTCCCATGTCCAGGCGTTGTTCTCATAATATTCACCGAATGATGATATATGGCTGACAATCATGCCGGCATCTCCGTTGGGCCGGAGTCGCATATCCACTTCATATAAACGGCCGGCAGTCGTTCGGGTTGTTAAAAAATGGATGATTTTCTGCCCCAGGCGGTAGTAAAAATGCGCATTGTCGACGGGCTGGTCTCTTCCGGTGGTGCGGCCGCTGTCCCCGGCATGAATAAACACCAGATCCAGGTCACTGCCGTAACCAAGTTCAATCCCGCCCAGCTTGCCGAACCCGATAACGACGAAGTCAGTATCGCTGTCTCTCCTGTGATGGGCCTGTGAGGGGAATCCGTGTTTTTTCGTAAGCTCATTCCAGATGATGCGATATACGATTTCGAGGATCACCTCCGCAATGTCCGTGAGATAATCGCTTACCTTCATCAGCGGGAAGGCGCCACTGACGTCAGATGCGGCCACACGAAACGTATTGACCTGCTTGAAAATACACGTTTCGACGATCATGTCTTCAAGATCGGCAATCGAAATTTTTTGAAGCCGCGCCTTCAATTCTTTTGACATTTTATCTTTTTCAGGCGGGACGGAAATGATCCGGTTATCCAGTAGTTCGTCAAGGAGAACCGGATGCTGGGTTAAATAGGAAATGATCCAGGGGCTTTCCTTGGTTAGCTTTATCAGATGATCGATGACTGAAGGGTTTTCGTTGAGAAGCGCGATGTAGCAGGTGCGTTTTTCAATCGTCAGGACAAGATCGATAAGCTTGTTGAGCAATCTTTCCGCGTTTTCCTGTAGCAGTGTTTTTTTTAAAATAACCGGGATGAGCTTGTTGACCCTTTCTCTTCCTTCACGGCTTAACGTCCGGGTATGGGAGTGCGTTCTTAAATGGTCGATCATCCGGTAAATGTGTTCGGGCATGTCAAATCCGGCTTGGCCTAAATCCTTGACGGCCTGCTCTTTATACTCGAAATTTTTCCAGGCATTTAAAAGTAACAGATCCAATTGGTCGGACGGCAGGGGGGGCTCTGAAACACCAAGAATCTGTGTAAAATGATGGTGGACCTTTGCCATGTGACTGTCTAGAACAGGAAGAAAATCACGCCAGTCGTTAAACCCCATCGATGCCGCCAGTCGGGCTTTTCCCGCGTTATCTCTGGGAAGGGTATGGGTTTGGGCGTCCGCATACTCCTGAAGCCGATGTTCGGTATACCTGAGAAATGTATACGCATCTTTCAATTCCCGGCTGACGGTCTGAGGAATATGGCCGCCTTCAACAAGAAGTTCCAGTACTTCAAAGATTTTTCTTTCCCTTAAAGCTGGTTCCACGCCGCCACGAATCAGCTGAAAAATCTGGCCGAAAAATTCGATCTCCCTGATTCCGCCGGTCCCTATTTTGATGTTATTTTTCAACCCCTTTCTTTTTATCTCCGTGACAATACTCTGCTTCATATCTCTTAAGGAATCAAAACTTGCATAATCAAGATGTTTACGGAAAACAAAAGCATGCAGGATTTCCTTAAGCCGGATAATGTCTTTTGTGTTCCCTGTTATGGCACGAGCTTTAATATAGGCATACCGCTCCCATTCCCTCCCCTGGGCAACCAGATAGTCTTCCATGGCATCGATGCTCATCACGACCGGCCCTGAGTCACCATAGGGACGAAGTCTGAGGTCGACCCGAAAGACGATCCCCTCGTCTGTGGCCTGGCCCAGGACTTTTGTCAATCGCCTGGCCAGCCGGGTGAAAAAATCTTCATTGGTTATGGCGTGTCGGGGCGGCGTTGCAACATTGCTGCCCGGGGATAATCCCGTTTCACCGTCATCGGGATAAACAAAGACCAGATCGATATCAGATGAAAAATTGAGTTCTTGGGCGCCCAGCTTGCCCATGCCGAGGGTGATTAGTTGATATTCTGCCCCGCCTGAAGAAACAGGCGTGCCGAATTCCTTTTCAAGAAAAGAGTGCAGCCTGAGAACAGTGCTTTGTATGCAGGCGTCGGCAAAGGAGGAAAGATCTTTCAGCGTCTCGAAAAGGTCGGCTTTCCGGCAAAGGTCGCGCCAGGCGATTCTAATCATTTCACGCTGTCGGATACGCCTCAAGGCACTGCCGATTTCTTCATCGTCCCGGGCAGGAGCAGTCACCTGTTGAACACGCGAAAAAAAATCCCGGTCATGATATGAACGGTTCAAATCACCGCTTTGGAAAAGATCAGCCAGGAATTCAGGGGTGTTCATTACCGTCCGATACACAAATTCACTGAACAAAAATACTTTTTCTGCCTCAGCAGCTTGTCTTTCACTTAATTGAAAGTGGCCTGCTTTTTCCGCAAATTTTTGTGTGAAAGCGGCCATTTTATTGCGGCCTTCAGATGTCAGCACTTCCGGAAGCAGTAATCGTGATGTCATGCGTGCTCGTTATGTCGATAAGTTTCTGTTTTCTATATAATACTTATAACAAAAGCAGTTTGGCCTGTAAATGGATCTGTAGGTATTACTCAGGCCATGCTATCGCGGACGAAGGGTTATGCATAAGGTCGATATTAAAAAAATTATTGAAATGCTTCTTGTTACAGGAATATGCAGCCTGATCAAAACAAAAAAAGGGGTGAAGGTTCACAATTGTGAAGCTTCACCCCCAGACGATCAAACGGTTTTTTATTTATATATCATAATAAAGGTGGAACTCATGGGGATGGGGCCGGAGTCTGACGGGATTGACTTCGCTGTTTATCTTATAATCAATCCAGGTCTCAATGACGTCTTTGGTAAATACGTCACCCTTGATCAAAAATTCGTGATCGTTAGCAAGCGCGTTCAGGGCTTCGTCCAGGGAACCCGGGGCGGATTCGATGTTGGCCAGTTCTTCTTTGGGAAGATCATAGATGTTCTTATCAAGCGGATCACCCGGATCAATCTTGTTCTGGATGCCGTCAATAGCCGCCATGAGTACGGCCGAGAAGGCCATGTAACCGTTACAGGACGGATCGGGCGTACGGAATTCGATCCGTTTTGCTTTGGGTGAGTTGGAATACATGGGAATACGCACGGCCGCGCTTCTGTTGCGGCTGGAGTAAGCCAGGTTGACAGGGGCCTCAAAGCCCGGAACCAGTCTCTTGTATGAGTTGGTGGTGGGGTTCGTGATCGCGCACAGGGCCTTGCAGTGTTTTAAAATCCCGCCGATGGCATACAGTGCTTCCTGGGATACGCCGGCATATTTGTTTCCCGCGAACAGCGGCTTGCCGTCTTTCCAGATGCTCAAGTGGGTATGCATACCCGAACCGTTATCACCGAACAGGGGTTTGGGCATAAAGGTTACGGTATGGCCATGCTTATAGGCCACGTTCTTTAAAACATATTTGAACCATGCCAACTGATCACCCATCTGAAGCAGCGGTTTGAACCGCATGTCGATCTCAGCCTGCCCGGCGGTGGCCACTTCATGATGCTGACATTCCATGTCGATACCCAGATCTTGAAGGATAAGCATCATTTCCGTTCTCAGGTCCTGAAATTTATCCAACGGCGGAACCGGGAAGTAGCCCTCTTTAGGTCTGGGTTTGTATCCCAGGTTGGGCCCTTCTTCCCGGCCGGTATTCCAGGTGCCCTCGATCGAGTCGATCTCATAGTAAGCCATATTCGAGGCGGAAGCATATTTGATATCATCAAAAATAAAAAACTCCGCTTCAGGACCGATAAAGGCGGTGTCACCGATACCGGTACTTTTCAGAAAAGCCTCTGCCTTCCTGGCGATATTTCTGGGGTCACGGGAATAGGACGCTCTGGTAATCGGATCGACAATGTTGCCGATGAGCACAAGTGTCGGTTCAACGCAAAAGGGGTCCATCTTGGCGGTTGTGGCATCCGGAACAACCAGCATGTCGCTTTCATTGATGGCCTGCCAGCCGCGGATACTGGAACCGTCGAAACCGAATCCGTCCTCAAAACTTGATTCTTCAAGTTCGCCGATGGGTACGGAAAAATGCTGCCAGACTCCGGGGAAATCCATAAAGCGGACATCCAGGACCTTTGACTTATTTTCTTTTGCCATACGCAATACTTCTTTTGGTGTCATGATCAGTTCTCCTTAAATGTTTTTTACAGTCCGTCCGTCATGCTTGTCTAAAAAAGCGAAGGCACGCTAACCTATATTCTTTTTCCTGATGCGGTGGCTTCATGCACAAACACCGACAATACTGCATTACATAAAGCAATAGCTATGCCATAGGCCTAATGTTAAATATCCCGCTGGTATAATTAAAAAACCGCTTAATTTCGGATACTCTAAACAATTTTCATGCCTACATTTCTGTGATTTCAAAATTCAAAATATTACATATTTGTCAGGATAGTTTCCTGTATCCCCTATACGTTTTCCGGAAAAGCGCCTTGCCGTTACGGAGAAAGTCCTCAAAACGCCACTCAGACGCCTCGAGAGAATCCACAAATGCCGGCTGCACGACGTAGGTCGCGGCAAGAAGCGTCGTTCCTTGCTTCAACTCGATCTTTACACATTGGCGCATGTACATCTCACCCTCAAATCGATCCAGGCGGGCCCATGCCGAAACAGGCAAATTCCGGTAAACGACACCTTCGACACATCCTTCACCATCCGGAACAAGAGCCGGATAATACTCTCCCTTGACTGCCCGTCGACTATAGCCCCACACCTTTCCGACGAGACAAGACAAGCGGCATCCTGAGACCTCTTCCATTATGTCTTCACACATCAAGGTTCCGTATGCAAAAAAATCCTGCCCTTTAGCAGCAGATATCAAATGGCGTTCTCCCCTGTCTCTCCGGTTCTGACGCGGAGGGCCTGTTCAACGGGAGAGACAAAAATTTTCCCGTCGCCCAGCTTGCCGGTTCTGGCGGTGGTTTCTATGGCGGCCACCACCTTGTCCGCCATGTCCGCCGGAACCACGACTTCAATTTTTACCTTGGGCACAAAGTCCACCACGTACTCCGCGCCGCGATAGATTTCGGTATGACCCTTCTGCCGGCCGAACCCCTTGACTTCCGTTACGGTCAATCCCTGCACCCCGATCTCATTTAAGGCCGCCTTGACGTCATCCAGCTTGAACGGCTTGATGATCGCTTCGATTTTTTTCATGATGCTGTCTCCTTAATATATTAATCCAGTTCAAATGCTCTTTCGCCGTGGATGGCGCTGTCAAGCCCCATCATTTCATCATCCCGGGTTACCCGCAGGCCGCCGGTAATTATTTTGGTAATGAAGACCATGACCAGCGTGGCCACGGCGGTAAAGCCGATGGTCGCCGCGATGGACAGGCCCTGAATCAAAACCTGCCTGGGGTTTCCGTAAAACAGGCCGCTGGCGCTGGCCGTGACCGAGGGGCTGGCGAAAAGACCCGTGGCCAGCGCGCCCCAGATGCCGCAGATGCCGTGAACGCCGAAAGCGTCCAGGGAATCGTCGTAGCCGATTTTATGCTTGAGCTTGGAAACGCTGTAGAATCCGAGCACGCCCGCCACCAGGCCGATGACCAGGGAGGCCGGCAGGGTGACAAACCCCGCCGCGGGCGTGATGGCCACCAGTCCGGCGACCACGCCGGAGGCGATACCCAGCACCGTCGGCTTCCTGCTGACCAGCCACTCGGCCACCATCCAGGATACGGCCGCCATGGCGGCGGAGGTGTTGGTGACCAGGAAGGCCGAACCGGCGATGCCGTTGGCCGCCAGGGCACTTCCGGCGTTGAATCCGAACCAGCCGAACCACAGCAGGGCGGCGCCCAGGGCCGTCAGGGCGATGCTGGAGGGGAACATGGCCTCGCGGCCGAACCCTTCCCGCTTGCCGAGCACCAGGGCCAGCACCAGCCCGGCGACGCCGGCGTTGATGTGGACCACGTTGCCGCCGGCGAAATCAAGGGCCCCCATTTTCGCCATCCAGCCCCCGCCCCAGACCCAGTGGGCCACCGGGCTGTACACGAAGGTCAGCCAGAGCAGGGAAAAGACCAGCCAGGAGGAAAATTTCATGCGGTCGACGATGGACCCCAGCACCAGCGCCACGGTGATGGCGGCGAAGGTCAGCTGGAACAGAATGAACACGTAAGTCGGAATAGTGCCGGTCAGCGTGTCCGGCGCGATGCCTTTTAGAAATAGAAAATCCAGGCCGCCGATCAGGCCGCCCCGGTCCGGACCGAAAGCCAGGGTGTATCCCCAGCAGACCCAGACCAGGCTGGCCAGGCAATAAGCGGCAAAAGTCATGCCGTAAGTGTTGAGCAGGTTTTTGCTCCGGGACATGCCGCCGTAAAAAAGCGCCAGCCCGGCCGGGGTCATCATCATGACCAGGGCAGTGGCCACGATGATCCAGGCCGTGTCGCCGGTGTCCAGAGCTGCCTCCGCGGCAAAAGCCGGAGACAGCGGAATCAACAAGCCCGTGAGTAACATGAAAATTCGCTTCTTCATTTTCTTCTTCTCCTTTTCATTACGTGTTGGTTGAAAGCGCGCGTTGTTTATCCGTAAGAGCAATGCCTGTGCCGAGTTCGGCGGCAGGCAAATGATTTTTTTAAAATATTGTAATTATGAGATTTTCAGTGCATCCCCCGGCCGCTTTTGTTGCCACAGTGAAATACAATTATGTAATATCGAATATATGAAAATACATTTATGTGTTTAAATGGCCGGGCCGTCGCGGCGGTGAATCGGGCGGATGGGGGGCCTTCAAATATCCGGGGGATTGAGAAAGAAGAAAAGCCGGGCCTTCAAATAAAGAGACCGGCCCATGAGATATCATGGACCGGTCTCTTTATAAAAAGGTTGTCGCGGCAAAAGCGGCAAGAAGGCGTTGGGTTCTTTTTCCTGGCCGCTGCTGGGTATGGCCATGCCTTCAGGGAGCCGGCGGCGCGGACAACCAGAGCGCCCTGAAGCGGGCGTCCGATGCGAAACCGTTATCAGATGGCGTTTTCGCCGGTCTCGCCGGTGCGGACCCGGATGGCCTGCTCCACGGGGGAGACAAAGATTTTGCCGTCCCCGAGCTTGCCGGTCTTGGCCGCGGCCGCGATGGCGGCCGCCACCTTGTCGGTCATGTCCGCCGGGATGACGATCTCGATCTTAACCTTGGGCACAAAGTCGACCACGTATTCCGCGCCGCGATAGATTTCGGTGTGTCCCTTCTGCCGGCCGTAGCCCTTGACTTCCGTCACGGTCATGCCCTGAACCCCGAGGTCGTTCAGGGCCGCCTTGACATCATCGAGTTTGAACGGCTTGATGATCGCTTCGATCTTTTTCATGTTTCTGCTCTCCTGTTATTTTACAAAATCCGAGTGAACCAGGCCGTAGCCGTTTTCACCGTGCAGGGACTGGTCAAGGCCCTCCACCTCTTTCTGTTCACTTATACGGAATCCCACGGATTTTTCCACCAGAAAATAGATGATCACCGTGCCGACGGCGGCAATGGCGATGGCTGCGCCCATTCCGAGCATCTGAATCAGGAACTGGTCCCCGGCCGTCCATGACCCGCCCGCCGCGGACGCGGCCTTGGCCATCCAGCTGTCGCGGATAAAAAAGCTCAGCAACAGTACGCCCAGGCCGCTGCCCACCCCGTGAATGCCGAAACAATCCAGGCTGTCGTCATATCCGAATTTTGCCTTGGCCCTTAACGCGTAGTAACAGGCGATGGATGAGCAGGCGCCGAGAAACATGGCGCCGCCGGGCTGAACCACGCCCGCGGCCGGGGTGATGGCCACCAGTCCCGCCAGGATCCCGGAGACAAAACCCAGGGAGGTCGCCTTGCGGTAAATCAGGGCTTCGATGATGATCCAGGTCAACGCCCCGCTGGCCGCGGAAATCTGGGTCATAGTCAGCGCCCGGGCCGTGTCCAGCCCGCTCTGCACGGTGGAACCGGCATTGAAACCGAACCAGCCGACCCATAGCAGGCCCGCGCCCATCATGGTCATGACCATGTTGTTGGGTATCATGGGCGTTTTTGGATATCCTTTGCGGCTGCCGAGCAGCAGGGCGATGATCAGGGCGCTGAACCCGGCCGAGACATGAATGACCGTGCCCCCGGCCAGGTCGATGACGCCGGCCGCGCCGGCATTGAACAACCAGCCATCCGGAGCCCAGACCCAGTGGCACAGGGGGCAGTAAACCAGGAGAAACCACAGGGAGATAAACAGCGTGTAACCGCGGAAATAAACCCGTTCGGCCAGGGCGCCGCTGATCAGGGCCGGCGTGATGATGGCGAATTTGCCCTGGAACATGGCCAGGACGTATTCCGGCACGCCGCTGACGACGCTGTCGTCGATGCCCCGCAACATGAAATAATCATTGTTCCAGCCGACCAGGCCGCCGAGAACATTTTTGCCGAACGTCAGCGAGTAGCCGACCACCACCCAGAGAATACCGATCAGGGACATGGCGACAAAACTGTGCATCATGGTGCCGAGAACGTTTTTCGTTCGGACCAGGCCGCCGTAAAACATGGCCAGCCCCGGCACCATCAGCAGCACCAGGGCGGTGGAAGTCAGCATCCAGCAGGTGGTGCCGGTATCGATTTCCCCTTCCGCGGCCGGCAGGACGCCCGGCAGCGTCAATAAGAGCAAGAGTTCCGCCAGCATCAGCGAGAATCTTTTTTTCATTTTTTAATTCCCTCCCTCCATGTTTATTGTTGTCGGTTTTGCCGCCGCGCGCAGCGCATGACAAGGCGGCAGCAGCGCTGCCAGCACCTGATCGATGTCCTGCTTCAGGCCTTCAATTTGATCCGGGTCGTCAACCTTCTGGCCGTCCCGGTCCCGGACATAAAAAACGTCCACCACCTGGTCGATTTTGGTGCCGATTTTGGCCACCCGAACATCCAGCTTGTGGCGGAACAGGGTGTCGGTGATGTAAAAGAGCAGTCCCGGGCAGTCGCGGGTGAAGACCTCGATGATAGTAAAAAAACTCGAGGTGCGGTTGTCGATGACGACGCGGTGAGGCCGGGCGACGTAGCAGTCCTTCGGTTTGAAGCCGTTCTGCTGGTCGGCCAGGGACCGGGCCAGGTCCAGTTCGCCGGCCAGGGCCGCCCGCAGGTGGCCGGCGGCTTTTTCCCAGCGCTGATGTTCATACACCAGGTCCGCCGGCGGCCGCACCGTGAAAATATCCAGGGCGATATTGTTTTTCCAGGTGTAGATTTCGGCTTCCAGGATGTCCAGGCCGTTTAGGGTAAAGACGCCCGCCATTTTTGAAAAGAGGCCGGGCCGGTCCTTGGCGCAGATGGTCACCGTGCGGGTGTTGGGATTGCGGCCGGCATCGATCCGCCAGACGAACGGTTGATCCGCAAGCTGATGAGACAGGCGCATGTGGTCAACAATGGCCTGCGCTTCCGTGTACAGAAAATATCGCGGGGAAAGAACCTCCAGGTGGGTTTCCAGAAGAGCTTTTTCTTTGCCGGAAACGGCGGCCAGCAGGGCCGGTTTTTTCCGATCCACCGTTTCCAGTGCCTTAGACGAGGCCAGCTCTCCTTTTTCCAGAATGTTCAAAATTTTAAAAAAGAGATCCCGCAGCAGTTCCGCCGTCCAGTCGTTCCAGGCTTTGGGTCCGGTGGCCATGGAGTCGGCCACGGTCAGCAGGTAGAGCATTTTGAGTCGCCTGGGGTCCTTGATTTTCCGGGCGCAGGAAATGGCGGTTTCCTCGTCATTGGTGTCCCGGCGGGTGGCGGTCTCAACGAGAAACAGGTGGTTTTCAATGAGAAAGGCGACGGTTTCCACCACGTCCGGCGCGTAACCCATATGTTTCAGGATACGGGAGGCGATCCGGGCGCCTCTTTCCGAATGTCCGCCGCCGGCCCGTCCCTTGCCGATGTCATGCAGCAGGGCCGCCCACAGCAGAATGGTTTTTCGTTTGCCGAGTTCTCGGTACAAGTCGTCCAGCAGGCCGGCGTCGGCGGCTTCAGTCGCGAACGCTTTAATGATCCGGACGGTCCGCAGGGAATGGCGGTCGATGGGAAACAGATGGTAACCGTCATACTGGATGCGGTCCTTGATGGCTCTGACCGGCGGTATGAACCGTTCCAGAAAGCCGGTCTGGAGCATGGCGCTGAGGGCGTTGAAAGAGCCGGCCGGCGTTTGCAGTATTTTTTCGAAAATTTTTACGTGTCGGGGGTCGGACCGAAACCGCTTGTCCGCCAGGTAGGAAAATTCCCGGACCACCCGCCGGGCCTCCCAGCTCAAGGGGATTTTCAGCCGGCCGCTTTCTTCAAAGATCCGCAGCAGCAGCTCGGGCTGCCGGAGAATATGTTCCGTGGAAACAAAGCCCATCTGGTTGTTCTCGATCTTAAGACCGTTGATGTCCGTTTTGCCTCTGCTTCCTTTTCTCAGCAGGGACGGCCGCGGGGAGGATGCTTCGGCCAGGAAGGTCAGGTTGGTCTCCTTGATAAACGCCATTTCCGAGTGGAGTTTTCCCAGAAAGCGTTCCACCGCCAGCTGCCCGTGGGAGTTGTGGAAATTTAATAGCGCGGCCAGGGTTTGCTGATGCTCAAAATAAAGCTGGTCGAATTTCCGCTGCGTCAGACGGTGCAGATGATTTCTGACTTTCCAGATAAAATCCAGGGCCAGGTTGAGGTGCTGGAACTCCTCGCAGGAGAGAAAGCCCATGAACTCCAGGTCGCGGGGCTGGATGATTTTCAACTGGACCCGGGCGATCCACAACAGGGTATGATAGTCCCGTAATCCGCCCTGACCGTCCTTGAGGTTGGGTTCCAGCAGGTAGCTGGAATCCCCGAACCGGCCATGGCGTTCATGGTTGCGTTCAATCAGGCCGGCCACGATCTTTCTGGCCCGGGAGCCGGTCAGGGAAAGATTCAGGCGTTCCCGGAGCTGGGCGTAGAGGGTGGACATGCCGCATAGAAACCGGGCATCCAGCAGGGCGGTCAGGACATCGAGATCATTGGCGGCCAGTTTCAGGCAGTCTTTGATGGAGCGGGTGGCGTGGCCGACTTCAAAGCCCAGATCCCACAGGGGATAAAGAATTTCCCGGATCAGTTGTTCCGCCTGGGGCGGTACGTTTTTTTCAAAAAGCAGCAGAATATCGATATCCGAATGCAGGCACTGCTCCTGGCGGCCATACCCGCCCAGGGCGATCATGGCATAAGGTTTTTTGTGGAACGCCATGCGGGGACCGACCTGGCTGGCTTCAAAACATTCGATAAAATACTGGTCCAGGAGGGCGGCATGATGAACAAGGAAATCCGTGGACTTCCCTTTTTCAAAAAACAAGGAAATCAACTGATCCCGTCCCTTTTTCAGGCGCTCGGACGGACTATGGACGGCCTCCGGAGCGCCGGCTGCTTTTTTGTTCATGCCGGATAATCAGCAACAGGCGTGCCAAAAATACAACCCTATAATTTTATACGATTTTATGCTTTGCCTCGGAATGCTTACCGCGCGGATGAGAAAAAAAACGACTTTTTTGTAATTATGATGTAAAACCAATAAAAAGGTATTGATAGACTACCCGGCAATCATGATAAAAGAAAACCATTGGGCTGGTTACCGGCATTTACCATCAATGACAACAATAAAAAGGATAGGGCAGATGAAAATACAAAAACTGTCGGGTGTGGTCGTGTGTCTGTGGCTTGTTCTTCTGATGGCGGGTTGCGCCACCGTGGGCAAGAATTTCGAGTCGGGAGCCGTTAAAGAGATCGTGGTCAATGAAACCACCGCCGAAGATGTCTGCAACCTGCTCGGCAACCCCTGGCGCACCGGTCTGGAAAACGGTAAGAAAACATGGACCTATGGATATTACAAGTACCGTCTTTTCGGGCCGGCCGACACCAAGGACCTGGTTGTTACCTTTAACAAGGACAACACGGTCTATTCCTATTCATTCAATACAACCGAAGAAGGCAAGCGCTGATTCATCCGGCGTTGGGTTCCCCGCACGGAGAACCCAACGCCCTTTGCCTGAATCGCGGTTTTTTTTATTGTTTTCCCCCGTTCGGTCTCCGCGTTCTTCTTTGCCACGCATGTCTATCTGTTTTGGTTTGCTTTTTAAAGCGCTAAAGGCTATTTAACAAAAAAGGATGGTTTTTTAACAAATTTGTAATTTCAAGGCGTTCCGGCGATGATGAAAGAAATTGAAAAAATTACCCTGTTTTACGAAATCAGCAAGGCGCTGGGTGAGCACCTGGATCTGGAAAAGTCGCTTTATACGGTTATGGGCATCCTGGCCGATCAGATGGGCATGGAACGCGGCAGCGTCGCCATTTTGAATCCCGGCCGCGAAGAAATCAGTATGGTGGTGGCCCACGGCATATCCAAGAGCGCCATGGAAAAAGGCAAGTATAAAATCGGGGAGGGCATTATCGGTGAGGTGATCCGGTCCGGCCGGCCGGTCGAGGTGGCCAAGATCAGTGCTGAACCCCGGTTTCTCAACCGCACCGAGGCCAGGCGAGGCAAGGGCGAGCAGGAGCTGTCGTTCATCTGCGTTCCCATTAAGAAAGGGCGGCAGATTGTCGGCGCCTTGAGCGTGGACAAGCCCTATGATCCCGGCTATTCCCTGACCGAAGGCAGCCGTCTGCTCTCGGTGGTGGCCACCATGATCGCCCAGCATGTGGTCAATCTGGAAAATATTCGCGCCGACCGGGAGCGGCTGGAGGATGAAAATAAGCGGTTGCAGGATGAGCTGGAGCGCAAATACAGTTTTACCAGCATCATCGGCAACAGCAACAAGATGCGCGAGGTTTACCAGATGGTCTCCCGGGTCTGCCGCAGTAACGCCACCGTCATTCTGCGCGGGGAAAGCGGCACCGGCAAGGAGCTGGTGGCCAACGCCATCCATTACAACAGCGACCGGGCCGACCGCCCCTTTGTCAAGGTCAACTGCGCCGCCATTCCCGAGAACCTGCTGGAAAGCGAACTGTTCGGACACGAAAAAGGCGCCTTTACCGGCGCCGTGCGGCAAACCCAGGGGAAATTTGAGGTCGCCCACAAGGGCACCCTGTTCCTGGATGAGATCGGCTCCATGAACTTAGACGCCCAGGCCAAGGTGCTGCGCGTGCTTCAGGAAAAAGAGTTCGAGCGAGTGGGCAGCCACCGGACCATCAAAACCGATGTCCGGGTCATCGCCGCCACCAACAAGAATTTGGAGGCGGCCGTGGAGGAGGGCACCTTCCGGGCGGACCTCTATTACCGGCTGTGCGTCTTTCCCGTCTACCTGCCGCCGTTGCGGGAGCGCAAGACCGACGTTTCGCTGCTGGCCGAGTATTTTCTGGAAAAGTATGCCACCGAAAACAAAAAGAAGATCAAGCGCCTGTCCACCCCGGCCATCGACATGCTCATGAGCTATCACTGGCCGGGCAACGTCCGGGAGCTGGAAAACTGCATCGAGCGGGCCGTGCTGCTGTGCGACGGCGGGGTGATTCACAGCTATCATCTGCCGCCCACGCTCCAGACCGGCGAACAGTCCAACACCCTGCCCAACCGGACCCTGGAAGAGGCCATCGCCACGGTGGAGCAGGAGCTGCTCATCGACGCGCTGAAAAACACCCGGGGCAATGTTCTGCGGGCGGCCGAGATGCTGGGCACGACCGTCCGCAAGTTTTCGTACAAGGCGCAGCGATACAACATCAATTACAAAAACTACCGCTGATACCAATTCCAAATCAAAGCGCTCTCTGCGTTGGCTGCGTCGTCGGCTCCTCGACGTATTACAATACGTCTGCGTCGCCTCCTCCTGGCCGCCTTGAGATCATCTTTGATTTGAAATTGGTATAAGCCCGGTGTTTATCCATAACGGAAAACGCTCATTCCTGGGTGGGGGATTGTTTTTTAGCCTTGCATTCCTCGGAGCTTGCGCGCCTTGACCTTGGCCTTTTTGCTTTGCCGGCTTACAGACGAAAAACCGAGGTTGACGCACTTCCCCCTTACGTCTGCGTCGCCTCCTCCTGGCCGCCTTGAGATCATCTTTGATTTGGGATTGGTATAACCCGATTTCCCACATAAAGGGAAAACGCTCGTCTCTGGATGGTACTCTGTTTTTTAGCCGTTCATTCCTCGGAGCTTGCGCGCCTTGATCTTGGTTTTGTACCCGTGACTCCTCGAATCATTGGACCCTGTTCGTTTGCTACATCTTCGCGATGGCTTCCGCCAATGGCGGATAATCCTTGCCCATATCCTGCAGGATGTTTTTTGTTTCGGCTGTCAGGTCAGGCCAGGCACTCTGAATTTTTGTCAGGTCCATGTGGGGCAGGGCGGCCAGGAGCTGCTGCCGGTCGACCAGCTTGATGAAGCGGTTGATGTCCTTCGGGTTCAGGGCGCCGGATACCCGGCCCATAACCTCCGGCGAGAGGCGCTGGGCAATATCCTTCAGCGTTTTGTCGTCGGTCTGCTCCATCACGCGGGCGATGGTTTCAGGCGGGTAGTGGGAGGCCAGGAGGGCGGCTTTTCCCGGTTCCATGCGGTTTAACATGCTGACCTGACGGTTTACGTCCAGCTCACGCCCCACGGCGGCCGCCAGATCAAGATCATCGCCGCCGGAGACCCGGTCCATGAAACCGAGCAGGTAATCGTCGGACAGGGCCACCGCCGTGCGGACCATTTTATCCTTGTTTTTCATGTGCCGCGCGATTTCCATCAGGCCGTCCGGGTCGTTGATTTTTTCAGTCACATACTTGAGCTTGTCGACGGAAAGCGCGTCGGCAAAACCGGCGATGACCGGGTACTCTTTTCTCTCCATCAGGATCCGGGTGACTTCCATCATCTGCTTTTCCGGAACGGCCGGGTCGGGGTTGTCCATGATGCGGGCGATGGTTTCCGGCGGATAATGGGAGGACAGGAGAGCGGCCTTCTGCGGATCCAGGCGGTTGAGCAGGCTGACCTGCCGCTTCACGTCCAGGGCGCTGCCCACGGCCGCCGCCAGGTCATAGTCTTCGCCGCTGGAGAGCAGGTTCATGAAGCCCAGCAGGTAGTCGTCGGAAAGGGAAGCCGACGTTTCCACCACCTTGGTCCTGTTTTGCATGTGTCGGGCGATCTCGATGAGGGTGGCCGGGTCGTTGATTTTGTCGGCCACGTTTTTAAGTTTGGCCGGGCTCAGGTCGTCGGAGAACTTGGCCACCACCCGGTACTCTTTTCGTTCAAAGAGGATCCGGCAGATTTCCACCAGTTGTTTATCTTCCAGCCCTTCCACCACCGCCGTGACTTTGCGCGGGTCCTGGTAGACCGCCACCCGGGCCAGAAAATCGGGCTCCAGGTGACCGGCGATGGCAATGGCCTTTTTCACGGATACCTTGTCGGAAATGCGGGCTACCGTGGCCGGTTCCATCTTGTCGGCAAACTGGGCGCTGATGATGGCCGGAACCCAGCCGGACACCACCGCCATGATGGACACCACCACCCCGGCTTCATCATCCACCCGTTTCTTGATCATCCGGGCCAGTTCCTGCTGCTCGGCCGGTGTCAGACGGGAAAGAAACGCGTATTGAGAGCGGTCATTGACCGCCAGAATGCTCTCCAGGTCCGGGTCGAAATACTGGTCGGGGGCCGAAATCACCGGCACCGGTTTTTCCGTTTTGGTTTCAACCGGGGAAGCCGCCTGAACCGCATCGGCCGCGCCGGCCGATGCGCCCATCAGGCAAAAGACAAAAGAAAGAACGAGGATAGCAATTCCGGCAGGTCGCATGGGGTTGTCTCCTTTTCATGCCAGGGTTGGGGAAAAAGAACCATTGGATTGTTTTGTACGCATGTACAATAAAATCCGCAAATATGTCAAGCATTTTTTGAGCGGTCAAGGCGACCAAGGGTGTGTCGGGAGGTTTGACGATCTGTTTCTGAATTGAAAGAAAAAAAAACTTGCTTTTAAATTTCAAATTGGTATGATGGTAGTACCAGTTGGGCGTTGTGTTTGCGAACAGACAAATTTATTGAATGATAACAAATACTAATAACATATTTCCCTCCGGACGAAAGCAGACATATTTCGTCGGGAATAGAAACTGGAAAAGATCATGACCCCTGCATTGGCTCCGGTTGAAAAGAGAAAAGCATCCGAGCAGGTTGCCGAAATGCTGATGAAATACATTCTCCAGGGCGGTGTCCGGCCGGGAGAAATGCTGCCGGCGGAACGGACCCTGGCGGCCCAGCTCAACGTGACCCGGGCCACCCTGAGGGAAGCGTTGAAAAAACTGGAGCAGTTGAAGCTGGTGGTAATTCGTCAGGGCAAGGGGATCATTGTCGAGGATTTCCGCAATGCCTCCATCGACCTGATTTTTTCTCTGCTGGTCATCAACGGAGAAATCGATCTGAAGATTCTGGAAAATATCATGGAGGCGCGGCAGCTTTTCGGAAGCGATGTCGCCAGGCTGGCTGCACGGCGGGCGGACAAAAAAGATGTTGATCAGATGAAGTCGCTGATGGAAAAGATGACCGCGACCAAAGACCCGGCTGAATCGCAACAACTGGATTTCGAATTTTTCCATCTCCTGGCCCTGGCCAGCAAGAACATGGTTTACATATTGCTGATGAACACCATCAAAACCATTCATGACCGGCACCTGGATATTTTTCTGCCCCTTTCTTCGCATCAAAATATGGCTTTGAAAAAGGACATACTCAAAGCCGTCATCAACGGCGATGAAGCAAAGGCAGCAGAAAAAACGAGGGAGTTTTTACAGACCGGCATGACGTTATTAAAAGGAGTATAGAAATGAAGCCCGCCAGAAAATTTGACGAATACCCCGTTGAATATACGGAAAAGCTGAACATTCTAAAAATTCAGCGCACCTGTGTCCATGACGGTCCCGGTATCCGCACGACCATCTTTTTCCAGGGGTGTCGGCTGCGATGCCTGTGGTGCCAGAACCCCGAGGCCCTTTCCCTCAAGCCGGAACTCGCGCCGGACAGCAATTATTCCACGGCCGACATCATGGACGTGGTGCTGAGGGATAAAGACTATTTTCTTGAAACCGGAGGGGGCGTAACCTTGAGCGGCGGCGATCCCCTGCTGCAGGACCCGGACAGCCTGATCCGTCTGCTGACGGCGATTAAAGATGAACATATCCACGTGGCCGCGGAGACCTCCCTTCACGTTCCGACGGAGCATATCGTCCGCCTGGCGCCATATATCGACCTGTTTCTGGTCGATTTAAAAATCGTCGGAGACGATACCCTGCATAAAACGCTGACCGCCCAGGACACCCGGCTGATCCACGCCAACATCAGAAAACTGATCGACCTGAAGGCCGGCATCAAATTCCGCATGGTCATCGTGCCGGGATACAACGACGCCGGGGAACATATCCGGGCCGCGGCGGATTTTTTAAAATCGATCAGCTCTCCGTCCATTGAACTGCTCAAGTATCACAACATGTACGAGGATAAAGCCCGGCGCCTGGGCCTGGTCCGTGAACCCCTGAACATAGCCCCGGAACAGAGCCTGGCAGCCCTCAAAAAATCGGTCGACCTGTTTGCCGCTCTCGGCATAAAGGTCGAATGCCTGGAGCTGGACTCCTCCCGGAACAAGGCGGTCTTTACCCAGCGGGTGTATGACATTCAGAAGGCCATCCGGGAAAGCGACCACCATCTCTGCTTCGAGGTCTCCAGGCTGAAGACGTCATTCTACAAAAAGAACGGCTTCAAAAAACCGGCCTACATTCATCGGGCGGAGCGCCTGGCCCATGTGCTGGACAACAAGCAGATTATCATCTATCCCGGGGAACTGCTGGCCGGCAACTTCACCTCCAAGAGAAAAGGCGGCCAGGTCTGGGAAGAGCACTACGGCACGCTGTTCCTGTCGATTATCCACCAGATCAATCGTCAGAAGCCGGTTTCATTCAAGTGCTCCTGGAAAGACAAGCTGGATTTTTATTTCAAGATTTTCCCCTTCTGGGCCAGGCACGGCCTTATCGCCAAGGTCAACCGGAAATTCTCCGACCTGATGCTGATGGTATCGCGGTGCTCGGAAATGAATACCGGCTTCAACAACAACATGGCGGCCATCGCCCATTTTATCGTCAATTTCGACCGTCTGCTGGAACTGGGGACCGAGGGGATCATCCGGGAGATCGAGGCTGCCCGCGAACAGAAGCCGGAGAGCGCCGATTTTTATGAAAGCGCGATCATCACCTTAAAGGCCCTCGAAGCCTTTGCCGACAGGTACGCGGCCGAACTGTCCCGGCTTGCCGCGGTGGAAACGGACCCGGACCGGCGCCGGGAACTGGAAGAAATGGCGGCCATCTGCCGGTATGTCCCCCGCAACCCGGCCCGCACCTTTCATGAGGCGCTCCAGTCCATGCTCTTCCTGCATATCGGCCTGTGCATCGAGTCTTACGAAAACGCCGTTTCCTTCGGACGGCTGGATCAGATACTTTATCCTTACTATCTGAAGGACAAGGAAGCCGGGCGGATCACCTACGAGAAGGCCAAAGAGCTGCTGGCCCTGTTTATCCTCAAAATGGATGAAGTCATCCTGGCCAACGACGGCGATACCTACCTCCGCATCGGCCGGCTCTTTGAGACCATGTCCACCGACCAGACCGTGACGGCCGGCGGTCTGGGCCGGGACGGAAAAGACGCCACCAACGACCTCACCTACATGCTGCTGGATATCTGCGAACTCCAGCCCTACGCCGTCAACATGACGGCCCGGATCCACCCCGACAGCCCGCGGGAGTACCTGGAACGTCTGGCCGAGGTGTACATCAACGGCGCCCCCATGCCGGCTTTATATAATGATGAACTTTATGTCCAAACCCTGCTCAAGCACTATGACACCACCGTGGAAGAAGCCCGGAATTACTCCATCGTGGGCTGCGTCGAGCCTAATGCCTCGGACAATCATTTCGGCAACACCGACTGCGCCAACATGAATGTCACCCTGCCCTTTCTCCAGGCCCTCAAGGGCGAGGAAAAAGATCTGTGGAACTTCGGTCTTACCGAGCAACTGGACAAAATGACGGCCAAGTTCGTGGAATACACCTTCCGGGGAAACAACCGGTTCTCCCGGTTTGTCTCCTCGACATACACTGCGGCCCGGGAAAAAAGAAAACGGAAAAACGCCGGCCCGGTCAATCCGCCGGCCGACATGAACGAACTGCTGGATCGCTTTCAGACGCGTTTAAACTGCCTGGCGACGGCCATTCTGACCGATCACCAGAAGATCGAAAAACAGATCAGCCAATATTTCCCCACGCCGCTGGCGTCGGCGCTGTTCAAAAGCTGCGTGGAAAACGGCAAGGACGTCAATGAAGGCGGTACGACGTTTAACAGCAGCGGTATTCAGGGCGTGGGAATCACGGACGTGGCCGACTCGCTTCACGCCATCGATGAAGTGGTGTTCAAGAAACAGCAGTATACCCTGAATGAAATCATCGAGGCCATCGACAGCAATTTTGAAGGGGAAAAGAATCAACAGATCCGCGCGGCCCTGTCGGCCGTGAAGAAGTTCGGCCACGACGAATCCCGGGAGGCGGTGGCCTGGGTCAACAAGACCCTGGAGATTTACGTCAACGCCCTGAACCAGGTCCCCAACTGCCCCCGCAACGGCATCTACACCGCCGGTTATTATGCCCTCAACGTCAATGACGTTTACGGGGCCAAGACCCCGGCCCTGCCATCCGGCCGGTTAAAAGGGGTGTCCCTGGCCAACAGCGTCTCCCCCCATTACGGCATGGAAATGGCCGATCTGCTGTCGTCGCTCAACTCCGTGGCCGGGGTGGATTTTGTTACCTACGCGCCCAACGGCACCACGGTCACCTTTACCATCGACGCCGCCCTGTTCCCCGGGCGGGAAGGGGTCCGCAACCTGGCCGCGATTTTTGGCACCTTTTTCAAGAAGGGGGGCATGCAGTTCCAGCCCAATGTCATCGACCGGAAAATCCTGCTGGAAGCCTACGAGAATCCGGAAAAGCACAAGTACCTGCTGGTCCGCGTGGCCGGATACTGCGCCTACTTTAACGACCTGTCCGACGAATTGAAAAAAATCATTATCAACCGGACCTGTTATTCATAAGAACGCTTTTGAAAACGATGATTTTATAGAGACCTGAAACCGGACCGGCGAGTGTCGCCGCCTTCTTAACGCCAGTCTTGATGTTTATTTTCTTCCTGCTGTTGCCGGGAAGAGCGCATGAAAAGGGGGGCTGTATTGACATACAGGCCCCCTTTTTTTCGCCTGCCCCGGAAACCGGCCCCCCTCCGCGGCCCTTAGCAGGCCGCGGGCTGAAATTATTTGACACCTAAAACCGGCCCGGTATATAGTATCGCCTAATTAACCGATTTTTCAATAAAACCTGCGGGAGAAACCATGGATATCAAAAAGAAAAAATCGTATCTCGTATTCCGCCGCAAAGAAAAGACGGTCTTCGCGCCGGGAAGGTTGGGCTTTTCCGGTTTTTTGATGGCCCTGATCCTTGTTCTCGCGGCGGCTGTTTCCGCCGGCGCGGCAGAGAAGGATTCCGCCCAATCCCGGGCGTGGCAATTCGGCGCGGACTTTTATCTGTGGATGATCGAACTTGGCGGCGAGACCGCCGGCGGAGAGGACCTCGATGTCCCCTTCCATGATATCCTGGACAATCTTGATTTTGCTTTTCTGGGCGCCCTGCAGGCCCGCAATGGCGGTTGGCATCTTTCTCTGGATGTCAACTACCTGGACGTTGAGGGGGACAACAGCAGCCGGTTGACCCTGCCCGGGGGGAACGATCTCAAGGCGGAGGTAACGGTTAAGGAACAGGCCTGGGTCGTTACGCCGGTCGCCGGCTACAGCGTCGTCGGCACGAAAGGGTTTTCGATGGAGGTTCTCGCCGGTCTCCGCTATCTTTATATGAAACCGGAACTGGAATTTGATATCACCGGGCCTTTAAATTCAAGGGGGAGATGCATCTCTGATTCGGAGGATGTCTGGGACGGCGTCGCCGGTATCAGGGGGGAAGTGAACCTGGCCGAGGACTGGTATCTTCTTTATTATGCGGACCTGGGCACAGGGGACAGCGATCTGACCTGGCAGGCGCTGGCGGGCGCCGGCTACCGGATCGGCAAGTCGGCGGATGTGGTCGCAGCCTACCGGTATCTGGAGTGGCAGTTTGAGGACGATAAGGTCCTGGACAGCCTGGACATCAGCGGACCGCTGGTCGGGGTGAGATTCCGGTTCTAACCGGATATTTCACGAGTCGATTTGGCCGCAGCCGCACGGCGCAGGACGCGAAGCTGTAGTAAATCTACTGCGAGCGGCCTGCAACACAGCGGATGCGGCCAAGGTGACTCGCCCAGAGGGTGAAAGGTTTCGACATAAAATTGGCGTAAAATTCATCAATCGCCTCATGACAGTTTGTAGTTTCAAAAAACGTCTGTTTTTTATTGCAACCGTATGTGTTTGATATAGATATTCATTCATGTCGAAAATTTTCATGAAATATCCGGTTCTAAGCGCATGGCCGGCATAATGGAGAACGTGTTCATCAGCGTTCAGAGCAGGTGTGGTGAGAAGTGCCAAGGGATCTGTCATTCATAAAACAGGAAGCGGCCGATGCCTTCATCAGAAAAATTCAGCGCAGTCTTTCCCGGGTTCAACGCCCCCCCCGAAGCGCAGCACTGTGTGGCCATCATCGTCCGGGGTGGTGAGTTCCGTAGCGCGGACTTTGTCTTTCCCATCTCCGACGGCGGCCTGAAGCTCATCGGGGGCATCGCCGGCAACGAATTTCTGCCCCCGCCTGACGGAAGCCACGGCCTCTACAGCCGGCCCCTGCCCGTGCCGGGAGGGGCCACCGCCATCGACCGGGTTTCCCGCGCCCTGGGATCCCTGGGGAACGCCACGGCCCGGGTGGAGGCGGTCAAGCCCCTGATCATCCACGACCTGCTGGCCTTCGACATCACCCTTTTCCTGCGGATCCAGGTGCAGAACCCGTTTGTGGGCGGTGACTGCTACATCGGAACCCCGGAGGAACCCGTGACGGTGCCGATCCACCGGGCGGACTGGGACCGGGAAATCCCGGCGCTGACCCGGGAAGGCGTTCCGGACGGGGTCATCGCCATCACCAATATTCACGGGGCGGCCTCCCCGTTCAAGGTTCCGGCTGTGTCCGGCGCGGGCCCCATGGGCGTGTTTAACACCCTGGTCAATGTCCGGGCCGGGCTGCCCAACCGGGGAAAGACAACCGCTCTCCGGATTCAGGCCGACGCCTTCCTGGCCCAGAATCCGGGTTACGGCGGGACGAAATGATAGAGGGCACTCCCCCCATCGTGATGGTGCAGGGCCTGGTCAAGGACTACGGCGAGTTCAGGGCCGTGGACGGCATGGACTTCCGGATCAGCGCCGGGGAATGCTTCGGGTTCCTTGGCCCCAACGGCGCCGGCAAGACCACGGTCATGCGCGTCATTTCCTGCTTCCTGCCGCCCACGTCCGGATCGGTGACGGTTTTCGGGCGGGAGGTGACCCGGGAGCCATCGGCCATCAAGGCCAGGATGGGTGTGATGCCCCAGGAGGACAACCTCGACCTGGATCTTTCGGTCATCGACAATCTTATCGTTTATGCCCGATATTTTGACATACCCAAAAAAACGTCAGCACCCCTGGCCGCAACACTTCTTGCCTTTGTCGAACTGCACGAGCGGGGCAAGGCGAAAATCAAGGATCTCTCGGGCGGAATGAAACGGCGGCTGATGCTGGCACGGGCCCTGGTCAACTCCCCGGAACTGATGATCCTGGATGAACCCACCACCGGCCTGGACCCCCATAGCCGTCATGCCGTCTGGGAACGGCTGAATCATCTCAAGAGCCGCAACACCACCCTGCTGCTGACGACCCACTATATGGAGGAGGCGGAACGCCTCTGCGACCGGGTGGCCATCATCGACCGGGGCAAAGTCGTGACCGTCGACGCACCTCAAGTCCTGATGGAGCGGCACGGGGGAGACAACCTCGAGCAGGTGTATCTCAAGCTGACCGGGAGGAGTCTTGAATATTAGACGCGTCTGGCGGGTGCTGCAGCGGCACTGGACCGTCCACACCCGGCTCTACAAAACGAATTTCGCCTTAAATTTCGCCGACCCCCTGCTTTATCTGGTGGCCATGGGCATGGGCCTGGGCGCATTTGTGGACGATATCAACGGCCAGACTTACATCGAATTTATCGGTCCGGGCATCGTCGCCTCCTCGGCCGTGTTCGCGGCCGTGTACGAGTGTACTTACGGCACCTATATCCGCATGACCTTTCAGAAGACCTTTGACGCCATTCTGGCCACGCCGGTGAACCTGGAGGACCTGGTGGCGGCGGAAATGGCCTGGGCCGCCACCAAGAGCGTCATCTACGGCATCACCATCATGATCGTCATCGCCCTGTTCGGTCTGGTCAAGTCGCCGCTGATCCTTCTGGCCCTGCCCGGCGTCTTTATCGGTGGCCTGATTTTCGCCGAGATCTCGCTGGTCACTACGGCCCTGGTGCCGGGCATCGACTCCTTCAGTTATTTTTACACGCTTTTCATGACCCCGCTGTTTCTGTTTTCCGGAATTTTCTTCCCGGTCGAGGCCATGCCAAAGATCATCGGCGATATCGCCTGGTTCACGCCCCTCTATCACGTGGTCATTATCTGCCGGGAGCTGACCGCCGGCCGGATCGCGGGATGCCTGGTCAGTTACGCCTGGGTCGCGGTCGCGGCGGCCGTGCTGGCGCCGGTGGTGTTCCGGCTGATGCGGCGGCGGGTGATTCAGTGAGACTCATAGATTCGCCTGACCGCTTCGATACCATGAAGACGTTCCAACCGGCGGATGATAAAGTGGCCTCTGCCCATGTTCTGGAAGTGATCCATAAACAGGGTATTGATGATCGCGCCGCCGAAGGCCCCGACAACGGGTACGGCTTGGGCCGCCGCCTTTTCCGAGACAACGATGGAAAAACGGGAGGCAATCTGGCTGATGAACCGGACAATGGCGGGCGCTCCTTTGTCGGATAGCCCCCGCCTGGCCAGATGGGCGGCGGCATCTGAAACGGACTTGGCCATGGCCGCGCGGGCGGTGAAATAGGCCGTCTCGGCCGCGTCGTCTTTTTGTGATCGGCCGCCGAGGGCCAGGACCTGGATGCAGGCGAGTCTGGCCTCGGGATTTTCCAGATTTTCACCTTCACTGCGGGCGATGTCCGCGATGGACCGGAGCATGATGGCCGTTGATACCGGCAGCTCGACGGCCAGGGCCGGCAGCCCGAAGGCGCCGCCGATGGCCCCGCTGGCTCCGGCCGCGAGTTTATGCCAGCGGTTGGCGGGGGGGTCCCGTCGGCTATGATCCAGGGTCCACAGGGCGACTTTCAGGGCGGCTTCCACGGATTTTCTGGCGGCGTCATTGACCGTCTGTTCCCAGGCGTCGGGCAACAGGGCAAAGCCTTTTTCAATCGGCGCGCCGATAACATCGCCGATTTTCGCGGCCAGACCGGGATTTTCAAGCAGCCGCCTGGCCAGCGCCAAGTCCTTTATTTCCAGGGAAGAGAACGCCATCACCCTTGTTCCTGAATTGTTTTTTTCAAGGAGATATCTTTTTTGCCGCGAAAAATCAAGAAGGGATAGTACCGGGACACGTTAATTAAAAAAATTCTTGCTATTCATTTTTGATTGCATGATACTTTATTCGCTGTAATTCTTCTGTTTATTCCCCGGCAGCAACCGATAGCACAGATCAGGAGGAGGGTGGATGTCGTCCGACAAACCATTGCGGGACAGCCCCATTGATTTTGCAAACGTGGGCATCGATATGGAAGATGTGTTTGACACCGCTGAAGGGCTTGCTTTAGAAAAAGAGACGACCGGCGAAAAACCCGCCGGCGACAGCCGCTTCATCATTTCCCCCAAACCGCCCCAGGAGAGGCGAAATTGGAAACGGTTTGCCATCGAGGGCGCGGTCGTCATGATCGGGAAAGCGCCGCTGCTTTCTTTTTTAAGGCCGACTTATATCATGCTGGGACCGGTGAAAGATATCGGCATGAAGGGGCTGGCCGTCCATTATGTGGAAAAAAACGGCGAATCCATTTATAGAAAAGCGCCGTTTTTATCAATCATGCTGCCGGGCGAACGGATTGTTGTGGACAAGGTCCCCTTTAAAGTGGTCAATACCTTCAAGGTGGCCGATCTTCCGGGCGACAAGGAAGTCTGGAGCCTGTGCGTTCAGTTTGAAAAACTGCTGCCCCAGCAGCGGGTTCAGCTTGAGGCTTTCATCGATGAGTTTGGAGCCGAAATGAAAAGCCCCTGGTCAAAAAAAGAAAAATAGGCTGATTTTTCAAAAACGATTTTGCTCCGGCCGATGTTCCCGGCAGGGGCATCGCCCTTAATAAAAGAATATATACCCCAGCAAAATTGCTGCCGTAATCCCGACACAGTCCGCTATTAATCCACAGGTCAGGGCATAACGGGTGTTTTTGATCCCGACGGAACCGAAATATACGGCCAGGATGTAAAACGTCGTGTCCGTGGAGCCCTGCACGACGGAGGCCACGCGTCCGACAAAGGAGTCGGCCCCGCGCGCGGTCATCACATCCACCATCAGTCCGCGCGAGCCGCTGCCGCTCAAGGGTTTCATCAGGGCGGTGGGCAGGGCCTCGGCAAAATCCGTGTTCAGGCGCATCAGGTTCAGCAGCCGGCAGATCCCGTCCACCAGAAAATCCATGGCGCCCGAGGCGCGAAACACGCCGATGGCCACCAGGATGGCGATCAGGTAGGGAATGATTTTTACGGCTGTCGTAAATCCGTCCCGGGCGCCGTCGATAAAGGCCTCATACACATTGACCCGGCGCCAGGCCGCCAGCGTCAAAAAAGCGATAATGATCCCGAACAGAATCAAATTCCCGGCGACCGAACTGTAGAGCTGGATCTTTTCCTGGGGCAGGGTGGTCAGGTAGACGACCGGCAGGACGATCAGGGCCGTGGCGCCGCCGACATACGCCAGAATGACCCGGTCAAACAGGTTGATGCGCTGATACAGGGCGACGCTGATCAGGCCGGCCAGAGTGGAAAAGAACGTCGCGATGAGGATGGGGATAAACACGTCGGTGGGGTTGACGGCTCCCAGTTGGGCCCGGTAAACCATGACGCTGATGGGGATCAGGGTCAGCCCGCTGGTGTTGAGCACCAGGAACATGATCATGGCGTTGGTGGCCGTCTCCTTGTCCGGGTTGTCTTCCTGCATTTCCTTCATGGCTTTCAGGCCGACGGGGGTGGCGGCATTGTCCAGTCCCAGCATGTTGGCGGCCACGTTCATCATGATGGAGCCCGCGGCCGGATGGTCTTTGGGCAGCTCCGGAAAAAGCCTGCGGAAAAAAGGCCCGACCAGCCAGGACAGGATGCGAACGGCGCCGCCTTTTTCGCCGATTTTCATGATGCCCAGCCAGAGGGTAAGCACCCCCGTCAACCCTAGGGAAATTTCAAAACCGGTTTTGGACATTTCAAAGGTGGCGTTCACCAGGCGGGAAAAAATTTCATAATCCCCGGCAATGAAAAATCTGGCCAGGGCGACGATAAAGGCGACCAGAAAAAAACCCGTCCAGATGTAATTCAACGCCATGCTTATCTCCCCATGCCCGTCTTGTCCGCCAGATAAAACACCACCCAGGCGCCGCACAGGTCGCAGTCGGCGTCATTGCCGTAGCAGCAGAATGGCCGGATGAAATGATCACCCTCCAGGTACAGGGGCAGAACAAACTGTTTGGCCGGGCATTTGTCGGTGATCGATTTGGCGTTTGGTGACAGGGTCAATTCCAGGGATCGCCGGGAGTTCCAGATAAAGTCCGGATATTTCTCTTTCAGCCGCAGGGCCTCGTTAACGGCTTTGTCCCGCCGTTCCAGAGAGCCCCAAGTGAACTCGGAATGGTCGACCTTGTTGGGAACGTAAAAGGAAAAGGTCATGCCTTCCAGCCGGGTCGGCAGGAGCAGGTTGACCAGGTCCTCCAGGTGGTCCTCGTTGGCCTTTGTCGCCACACACTGGCACATGATGGTCGATCCGAAATTATCCGGAACCCGGGAGAGGGTCTCCATGACCCGGGCAAAGGTGCCGTTGCCGCGGATGGCGTCATTGATCTCCGGAGGACCGTCAATGGAAATGACATAGATACAGCCGGGCAGGTCGATCAGATCGATGGTGCCGTTGGTGGTGATGTGGTTTTTGTGAAACAGTTTAACACCCTCGCGCAGCACATCGGGCCTCAGCAGGGGCTCGCCGCCCATCCAGAGCATGGTATGAATGTAGTGCTTCTGCTGCAAGTCCGCCAGGGTCGCCAGCATGGTCGGCGTATCCATTTCGTCTTTTTTCTCAACCGGATTGCCTTCCCGGAAGACAAAACAGTGGCGGCACCGCAGGGTGCACTTGTTGGTGATATTGACCATGGCCGCCGGATAGAAGGGTGAGGGCTGGTCCTGCTGGATCGTTTCCATTATCAATCCTAACAATCAATAGTGTCATCTGACTGACATGATATCAGGCGGCTTTGCAGAAAGCTCAAGATCAAGGCGCGCCAATCCCGAGGAATGAGGCGTACTTTTGGTACGCCGCAGTGACGAGGGATGCAGCGCAACGTGATATTGGGCTTTATCCGAAGCCGGCCCTATCCCTTAAAGGTGCTGCCGCCATAATCCCCAAACGGCTCATCCCGCTCCCGCACGGCCTGCCGGAAACCAGCCTCGGCCGACCGCTTCTGGAAATCGTATCCTTCCTTCGTATGCCGGGCGATGCCGTCAAAGACCGTGCCCAGGATCTGGGTCGGCCCCAGCCCGGCCGCCGTCACCGTCTGGTTGATCAGCAGCTTCATCATTATCAGTTGATTGACCGGCATGCGGGCAATGCGTCCCAGCAGAATCTCGAAGCGCTCGTCCAGTTTGTCCGCGGGCGCGGATTCGATGGCCAGTCCCCACTCCTTCGCTTCCCGTCCGCTGAAGCAGTCACCGGTGAACAGCAGTCGCTTGGCTTTTTCAATGCCGACGCGGAAGGCCCAGATGCTGGTGGTGGGTGAGCCCCAGACCCGGGCCGGCGGATAGCCGATCTTGGCGTTGTCTTCGATGACCAGAAGATCCGAGCACAGGGCCATATCCGTGCCGCCGGCTACGCAGAACCCGTGGACCTTGCAGACCACCGGCTTGTTGGCGTTAAACAGGCTCATGAACCCCCGGACATTCCGGCTCATCATCTGGTAGTCCACCATGGGGTCCCAGGGCTGAGCCGGAATGTGGTTGGTAAACAGGGTCAGGGGGTCCAGGGCCGAGCCTTTGGGCGCGTCCCACTGCAGCACATCCGTCTGCTTTTCGTCAACAGTTCCTTCGGCAAAGGCCAGCAGGTCATATCCGCCGCAGAACCCCTTGCCTCTTCCGGACAGGGCCATGACATGAACGGCCGGATCCAGATCCGCCTGCTCCACGCACCAGGCCAGTTCCCGGGGCGTCTCCATGGTGATGGCGTTGCCCCGGTCCGGCCGGTTGAAGGTGATCCGGGCGATCTTATCCGTTACCTCATAGGTCATGGTTTTTAACGTTTTCATGCGTTCTCTTTATCAATCCTTCCGGTACATGCCCACCACGCAGCAGCCGCCCAGGCCGATGTTGTGCTGCAGGGCCACTTTGGCGCCTTCCACCTGACGGACGCCGCATTCACCGCGGAGCTGCCAGGTCAGTTCGGCGCACTGGGCCAGCCCGGTGGCGCCCAGGGGATGACCCTTGGAGAGCAGGCCGCCGGAAGGGTTGGTGACATATTTGCCGCCGTAGGTGTTGTCGCCGTCATTGATGAATTTTTCAGCCGTGCCTTCCGGTGTCAGGCCCAGTCCTTCATAGGTGATCAATTCATTGGCCGTGAAGCAGTCGTGCAGTTCCACCACGTCCACGTCCTCGGGCCCCAGGCCGGACTGCTCGTAAACGTCATTGGCGGCCGCCCTGGTCATCTCGTAGCCGCAGATGCGCATGGGGCTGGCGCCTTCAAATGAACTGGCAAAGTCCGAATTCAGGGACTGGGCGGCGATATAGACCGGGTTGCTGATATTGTGCTTTTTGGCGAACTCGTCGGAGCACAGGATGGCGGCGGCCGATCCGCAGGTGGGCGGGCAGCACTGGAAGCGGGTCAGGGGGCCGTAGATATGGGGCGAGGCCATGACTTCCTCCAGGGAAAGCAGATCCCGGAACACGGCCCGCTCATTGTGCTGGGCATGCTTTCTGGCTTTGACGGAAATTTTGCCGAAGACCTCGTCCTTGATGCCGTATTTCTTCTGGTATTCCACGCCGGCCCCGCCGAAGAGCATGGCGGCGGGTGGCGCGCCGGGTTTGGGCTCCAGGAACTGGAACAGCTTGATGAAGAACTGCTGCATGGGAATGGGACGGTCGTTGAAGACAACGCCCAGGGCGCCCGGGGTCATCTGTTCAAAACCCAGGGCCAGGACGCATTCGGCGACCCCCGTGGCCACGGCCTGGCGCGCCAGAAACAGGGCGTTGGAGCCGGTGGAGCAGTTGTTGTTCAGGTTGAACACCGGGATGCCGGTCATGCCGATTTCGTAAAGCGCCATCTGGCCGGCGCAGCTGTCGGCATAGACCCAGCCGGTATAAGCCTGCTGGATTTCCTTGTAGTCCACGCCCGCGTCTTTTAAGGCGTCCTTTACGGCCTGTCGGGCCATGTCGGTATAGGGAATTTTCTGCTTGGGGGTGGTGAACGGGGTCATGCCCACGCCAATGACATTTACTTTTCTCACTGTTTTTCTCCTTTTAGCGTTTAGGGTTTTTGCTGCTGTTCCAGTCGATATCTATCCGTCAGGCAGGCGCTGCACGCCTGGCGTCGATATTTTCCAGCAGAGCTTCCAGCCGGACATAGACGTTTTCCTGACTGAACTTGCGGACATCGGCGTGATCCACGTCGATCATGACTGCCGGGATGCCCAGCTTTTCCTTGATATACCGTTCCTCATCCATCTGCATGACCGAGAACACTTTGCAACTGCGGTTGCTGGCAAAAACCACGCCGTCGATGCCCAGCCTGTCGATCAGGGGGTTCAGGGCGGCCAGTCGCAGGTCCATGCCCATGGGGCAGACCGAATGGTTCTGGACCCGGGCCATGTACCACAGGGGGTCGGCTTCCCGGTCGAAGGGCATCAGGTCAAAGCTGCCCTCCACGGCGCCGATGCACGAGGTGTAAGGCGCGGCCACGATGTTGGCGCCCATGTCCGCCAGCCGGGTGGACATCTTCCGCAGCTGGTGCCAGGGGGCGATGTTGTCCCACAGCAGCCGGTATTTTTCCCCGGGCACCGGAAAGATTCCCCGGCGGACGTTGTCTTCGGTCTCGTCGGCCAGCAGCCGGTAGTGATCGGCCAGTTCCTTTGTCCCGCGGACAACCAGGAACGGCGCCATCTGGACAAAGGAGTCGAAGACCGTGATGCCCGAGGGCCGGTGTTCGGCGCAGGCCATAAACCGTTTCCAGTCCGTCACCGCCGAAGCGGTATACATGGCGGCCTCAAAAAACCTGTCCTCATTGAATTTCTGGCCGGAGAGTTTCTCCACCATTTGAATCAGGTCCCGGAACTGGTTCAGGATATAGTGCAGGTCTTTTTCCTGTTGCGGACCATAGCAGAACGGCACGTCCAGGATAAAGTGGGGGATATTCAGGTCGCGGTGATGGACGTCAAACCACTTGACCAGCAGGGAGCAGTTGTTGGTGTTGGAGACCAGCAGGTGGGGTCGGGGCAGGCCCATGGTGGGCGAGGTTTTGCCGCCGTCGGCCATGCTGCCGATATCGATGCGGGCGTAGGAGCACAGGTCCATGGAGTAGCCCAGGGCTTCGGCCTTCAGGCAGAGGTCCGCGCCGACGCCCTTGGCGGCGCAAAGGGCGGCGTGACTTTCCGGCAGGCAGAAGACCACGTTTTCGAACCCCCGGAAAATTTCCGCCGGAACGATGATGGCCCCCCAGACCACGAAGGCCCCTCCGGCCGCCCGGGTGTGGATGTCCATGTAGGCGTTGACCAGGAGTCGGGTCAGGCTTTTGCCGGTTTGGGTTTTTTCGTCGATTTCCATGGCGGATGCGTCTCGCTATCTTTCGATTAATTCCCTGAATGCTTCCAGCCGTGTCCGGATGGTTTCCGCTCCGGTGCTGTCATCCAGGGATATTTCCAGGGCCAGGGCCGGAATACTCTGTTCCCGGAGCCGTTTTTCAAGGTAAGGAAATTCAAAATATTCATACTCGCAGAACTTTTCGCCGATGAACAGGAATCCCCGGGCGCCGGTTTGTTTCGCCAGATCCAAAATTTCCGCCATCCGTCGGTTGGCTGAATACAGCAGGGTGGGACAGGGAAAGTGGTCCCGGTAGAAACGGACGTAGTAGCCCGTGGCGTCGTCCCATGACTCAGGCGTCCGGGCGTAGGCGCGGTGCAAGAAGGCGATGTCGTTGCCGGCCACGCGCAGGCCGGCCTGATCCATCATTTCGCAGACGGCTGTCGGCGGCGGCATAATGCCGCTGACGATCACTCCGGCGGGATTCCCGCCGGGTGTCGGGCGGGCTTTAACTTCCTCCAGGATCGACTCCAGCAGGACAATCTGCTCATTGACTTCCATGAAATTGGCGGCGGTCAGCAGGCGGCAGAAATCGGCAAAGGGCATCCGGCCGGCAGCTACGGCCGCCTCCAGCTGTCGGCACAGTTCCCGCATCCGGTCATACAGGGCCACACTGTCGGCGAACCGCTCCTCTGAAAAGCCTACCCCATAGTGCTTTTCCAGGGCATAGATAAGGTCTTCAATTTCGTTCTGAAGATAAGCGGACGCGTCCGCCTGGTCCGGGGAGGTCATGGGCACATGAAGCCGGAACTGGGGGTGCAGCAGACCGCCGTATTCCACCAGGCCTTCCCGCAGAATTTCCGGGAGATTGCGCAGGGTGTCGCAGGCATTATAAAAAAACAGTCCGTCCAGGAGCTCTTCCCATTCGCTGACGACAAACTGGGTAAGACGGCGGGCCAGGGCGCAGGTATAGCTTTGCAGATGGCGGTCGGCGTCGTTTACATGGGGCACCACATCGGCCAGCCCCCACAGGACGATAGGGGTCAGCCCCATGCTGTGGAACAGCTCCAGGGGCGGGTAGAGCGGCAGGCAGCCGATAACGGGCCGGGGCCCGTTTTTCAGTCGGGTCAGGGCTTGCAGGGGTGTTTCCATTTCAATTCTCCGCCTCGTCCAGGGCCAGATCCTGATAGGCGTGAAAGAGCCGGCCGCAGAAATCATCCCACCGCGCGCAGGCGCGGATCGTCTGTTCATTCATATCGAAGAAATGGGGTGTTTCCATGATATCTTCCATTTCCCGGGTATTGTCAATGATCACGGCGGTATCCGCTCCTTTCAGCACCCGGCCGACAAACTCCGCCGGGGGGTACCACTTCCTGACTTTTTGAAAATCCAGAAAAAGCTGGGTCAGCAGGACATTCCGCGGTCCTTCCCACAGTTCATTGACCAGGCCGTCCCTGAACATGCGCGGAAAACTGGAAAAGTCTTCCATGACGCCGTGCCCGCCGAAGGCGCTGATCCCCAGGCGCGACAAGTCGACGGCATCACCGGCCACGGTGATTTTCTGGAGCAGGACCATCTGCCGGACGTCAAAACGCTGCTTGCGTATTTCCGGCGGCTCATCGCTCGTTGAACTGACCGACAATCCCCCGGAGTCCAGGCCTACGGACAGTCCGCCGGGAAGGTCGATAAAGGCCTTGTAAACTTTGAAGTTCCCGGCCGTGGTGCGCCGGACAAAACGCTCGTTTTTCAGGTACTGACCGGCCATCATGGGAAAATCCTTGAGGGCGAACCCGAAGGCCGTGCGGAACTGGCCGTATTTTTCCACCTCCCGCAGGCCCCGGGCCATGCCGCCGGCCGACCCGATGGAAAGGGCCAGGCGGGAGCAGGTCAGCACGATGCCGACCACGTTGGCCACGCCCCGGTTGAGCGGCCCGATCGGGTAGGCCGTGGCGCCGTGGAAGGTGATCTCCGCCGTGGGCAGTTCCACCGTGCCCATTTTCCATTTTAAGCGGTCGATGGTGTAGCTGTTACGGATTTCCTTTTCTTTGTTGCCGGGAAGCCACATGGGAATCACGAACAGCGCCACGGTTTCCGATCCTTTTGGCTTGGCCGTGACCACGGAATAATCGGCATGGGCCGCCGAGCAGAAAAATTTGGTGCCGTATAGCCGCCACTGACCGTTTTCTTCCACCGCCTCCAGCAGGTTGGCGGGCACGTCGGAGCCGCCCTGGATTTCGGATACAAACTGGGCGCCGATGGCGAAATCTCCGTTGATGCCGTCCCGGACGTGTTTCAGGATGTGAAGGGTTTCCGGGGTGTCGGCGTATTTTGTCAGCAGGTCCACCAGGCCCCAGGTGCAGATCAGCGGGCAGACCAGGCCGGCTTCGGAGTTCTGGCTGAGCAGGTAGAGCTTGATAAACCGGGTCCAGGGCGATGTTTTATCCGCGAACCAGGCCTCGGCAAAGACTTCCTTTTCCATAACTTCGATTTCATAAGGCCGGACGATCCGGTCGATGCGGTTCTTGTGGCCGTCATAATGCGTCATGTAAGGGCGGTTGTCCGGGGTGGCGATGCGTTCGGCCAGATCCCGCCAGCGGAAGGAGGCTTTCTTTGAAAAGGCCCGTGCCTCGGCATCCACCTGTTCCGCTTCCGGGCCGGCGTAAATTCCGACCAGTTTCTGCGCGAACGGATCTTCCCGGTAATAGTCGACATTTTTCCGCCATTCCAGATAGGGATTGAACGTATAGGGGTTATTCCTGTCGGGAAAAGACATGGGGCCTCCTTTTTTGATGGCGGACCGAGCAAAGCCGTTCCGGCTTTAAAATCCACAACCGGTAAAAAATATACCGGCCCGGTGGGGATTTGTCAATAGGGAAAATCCACAACCGGTAAAAAAAGGTTGCCCCCGACGCCGGATTAATGGTAGACCGTTTCCATAAACCCTTGAACCCTTGAATCCTCGACTCCTTGAACGCTTGTAAAGAGTAAGGCAGCGTCAGTGCCGACGAACGAAAAAATTTCCAAGAGCGATCAGACCCGGCAGCGCATCCTGCGAGCGGCCCGCGAGGTATTTACCCGCAACTCGTTTCAGACGGCCGCGCTTCGAACGGTAGCGGAAAAGGCCGGCGTTAAGCACCCCCTGGTCGTCCATTATTTCAAGTCAAAATCCGGCCTGTTCGAGGCGGTGGCCGCTCAGATTCAGGATGAGATCCTGGAAAGCCATCCCGGATTTTTCAACTATCTGCAAACCCTGGAGCCGGATAACCGCGGCGGCGTTTATCTTGACGGTATTATCCGGCAGGGGTTGCGTCAGCCGGACGCCTACCGGATGATTCTGCTCAACGCGGTGGAGGTAGTCGCCCGCCGTAAACCCCTGCCGGGACTGGATCGCATGGTCGGCATTCACCAGAAAATTCTTTCCCTGCTCAGTGATTATGTCATTCCCGATGCCCCGGCGGATCTGGCCGGGATGTTCATGATCGTTTTTACCATGGCCGTGGTTCATTTTGCCGGGGGCCGGGCCTTTCATCAGAAGGTGCTGGGTTTGAAATCCGACGAAAAATACGAAGCCTGGGTAGGAGAGACGGTCCGGCAGCTGTTCCAGCCGGTCCTGGCGGCTCTGCCCGGGGGGCGGACCCCCTTTCTGGCCCGGCACATGTCGCGCTGGCGGGAAGAGCCGCCGCAGGCGTCACAGCGGCCGCCGGCCGAAACGGAGGCGCCCCTGCGCCGGGGCGAGATCACCCGGCAGCGGATCATCGACGCGGCCCGCCGGGTTTTTGCCGCCTATCCGTATGACCGGGCCACTATCCGCATGATCGGTCAGGTCGGCAATTTCGACTTTTCCCGCATCCACCACATGTTCCCGACAAAAGCCGCGCTTTTTGAAGCCGTGCTCCAGGAAAACTTTCGGGAGTTTGTCGACACCATTGCCAGCTGGCAGGAAGGGGCGGCCGGCCTGCCGCCGGATGAAGTCTTTGTCCATTATCTTCAGAAGGGGCTGACCTATTGCTTTGAAATCCGGGAGACCGTCAGCCTGCTGGTCATCAACATCGCCCATTACGAAAATTACCGGGACGTGTCGGGCTTTCCCTTCATGGCGAAGGTTCACTCCAACATGCTGGAGATGGTGCGCCAAAGCGCGCCGCCCCAGGTCCCTTTTGAAAAGGTGAGCCGCTGGCTCTACACCATTATCATGATGGGCTATACCTTTGCCGGCGCCCCCAGTTATCCCGCCCGGATGATGAAACTCAAACCCGACACCGCCGCCTACCGGCAGTGGGTCTTTGAAACCCTTTGTTTTGTTTTCATGCCGTCGCTGGTGAATAACGTTAAAGGGCAGTAGCTCCCGAATGAAAAGCGTTCTGGTTGACGATATCTTCCATCTGCTGCAGGTTTTCGGTGATTTTCAGATCGGCCTGGCCATGCGGACCGCCGGCCCCCTGGACCGGGAACGGCTCCGGAAAGCCCTGTCCGCCCTGTCCGGCGCTTTACCGGTCCTGACCATGGCGTTTGTTCCGGGCCGGCGGCGCGGTCGCTGGAAACCGCATGCTGCCGGTGATGAACTGGTTGCGGTTGAACTTCTCCGTGACGGCGCCGCTCAGGTTCAGGACTTTTTTACCCGGCCCGTCAATCCCTGCACCGGCCCTCAGATCAAAGGCCTGCTTCTTGAAGGGGACGTGAATTATCTATGCCTGAATGTATCGCATTTCGTGGCGGACGCGGCCGGCGTCAGGGAACTGGCTTATCTGCTGTGCCGGGCATACCGGTCCCCGGACGCAATAAAGCCGGAGCATCACGACCGCGGGCTGGATATTCTGCTCCATCAGTTTCCGGGGCGGAAGAAGCTGGGTATTCTGCGGCGGACCATTGAGGATATTGGCAGCCAGCTGCCGTTTCCGCCGGCCGTCACCCTGCCGGGCAAACGATCGAACCGGTTTGACCGCCGGTATGTCATCCGGCAGATAGGGCCGGATAGCACGGCGCGACTGACGGCCCTGGCCGCCGCGTATCAGGCCACGGTCAACGACGTGCTTATGGCGGCCTTCATCCGTTCCCTGGCGATATTCGTGCCGCCGGGGAGGCGGCCGGCCTTCCGGCTGGTGGTGACGGCGGACCTGCGACGCCACCTTCCGCCGGGGCTACAGGCCGGCCAGGTCCGCAACCTGTCCGGATGGGTATTTGCCGACCTGGGCCGCGATACGGGGGAAAATCTGGAAGCGACCTGCCGACGGGTTTCCGCGCGGATGGACCGGAACAAGGCCAGCTGCCTGGGGATGGGGATGATCCCCCTGGTCTGGCTGGCCGGCCGCGGGCTGCCGCAGGCCGCGGCCAGGGCCTGCCTGGAGAAGCTCGCGCCGAAGGTGTTACAGGGACTGGCCGTGCCTCCTTCGTTCACGAACATGGGGCGGCTCGACCCGCAGGCGCTCATGTTTGACGGCCGGCCCGTGGAAGAGGCTTACCTGCTGCCGCCGGTAGTCCACGCCCCGATTCTGGGGGTGGGCGTCAGCCGTTACCGGGATACGATGACCTTGAGCTCCGGTTTCAACGTGCCGGGGTTTTCCGCGGACGACGTGACCGCCCTTCTGGACGGGATCGCGGCGGAAATTCATGCCGCCTGAACCGGCGTTGTCCATACAGGATTATCGTACCAGCCCCTGGGAGGCAGGAGCACCCTTCAGGTTTTCTGGTCCACTGGTTCTTCTGACCGGAGGCGGCCTTCGGCAGGGGCACGGCGCGCCATGCCCCTGCCGGCCTTTGGGAAATGTTCAGGTTAAGCTTAGTCGGAAATGACGCTCACAAAACAGCTGCCGCCGCCGTGGTGGCCGCCTTTGCCGTCCGTTGTGTCATCCCCGTCTCCGCCGTCCGTGTCGCCGCCGGACACCGCCGGTCCCACGGGATCCTCGATATAGCCGTTGACCGTGCCGTCCGCGTCGCCGGCGCCGCCGTCACGCAGGACAATGGTCAAAGACAGCCGGTCCTCGCTGACGGTTACTGAAGAGGAGAAATCATACCAGCCGTTGACGGCATCATACTTGTACCAGGCCGCGTCCTCGGGAATGGGCGAGGAACAGTAGATTTTCAACTCGAGGGTCCCGCCGGGCTGGCTGACGCGAATCCGGAATTTAACCATTCCCAGAGGGAAGGACACATCCGGGCGGCCGTTATCATCAGTTATGGTAGCGGCGTCGATCCATTCCAGGTATTCCGGGATTTCCTCTTCCGGCGGAATAAATCCGAAATAGAGGCCGGCGATTCCGGTAGCGATGTCCATGATATCCGTCTGGTCCCGGTCCGGGATGCCGTTGGCGTCCAGGTCCAGGTCAGCGGGCCAGGTTTCACGGTCCCGGCAGTCGGCCACGTCGTTACCGTCCCAGTCGGTGTCGGCCGTGCCGCAGCCGCACACCCCGGCCGCTGTTTTGTCCGGATCGTCCGGGCAGCCGTCATTGCAGTCTGCGGCGGCGTCACCGTCGCCGTCGGCGTCAGCCGTGCCGCAGCCGCAGGCGCCGGCCGTTGTCTTGTTCGGGTCATTCGGGCAGGCGTCATTGCAGTCCGGGGTGCCGTCACTATCGCTGTCCGTGTCCGCCGTGCCGCAGCCGCATACCCCCGGATCGGTTTTGGCCGCGTCCGCCGGGCACCCGTCAAGAGTATCATCAACGCCGTCTCCGTCCGTGTCCGGAGGATTCGGCACGGTTCCCGTGCCCTGCACGGTAAAGGTGTACGGGTCTTCATCCGGGTCATCATTGGCAATGGAGATGGTGGCGGACCTTAATCCCCCGGCCAGGGGCGTAAACGCGATGGTGAAGGTAGTTCCGGCCGGTTGCGGGAGGACGAAATTGGCAACATTTCCAGCGCCGGAAGGGATCACCGGCGAGACCGTGGCGGTTTCATCGACGATGAAGTCACCCGGATTGGCGCCGCCTTTTACTATTTTGGGGTCGCCGGTCAGGTTCAGCACGTCGGCGCCGTTGTTTTCAATGGTAAAGACGGTCGGTCCGGCGGTGCCGCTCACGAGCACAAAACCGAAATCATAGGTTCCGCCGGAAGCCAATGCTCTTTCGCCAACCAGCAGATCCATTTCCGGTCCGCTTACGATGGTGACCTGGTAGTCTTCCACCTCGCCGTCCGGGGCCAGACCGGTATAGGTGATCCCGCCGCCGGTGGTGGCCCGGAAGCGGGCAAAGGTGGTGCCGTTGACGGCCGCGGCCGGGATGGCGAAATTCAAATTATTGACGCCTGGCGCCAATACCTGACCGGAAAATATCTGTTCGCCGGCATCGGCCCAGTCCCCGTCGGCGTTAAAATCGATCCAGGCCGACAGGAAGCAGGCCCCGCTGACCGTTACGTTCACATTGCCGGTGCCGCCGGCTGCCAGGGTGTTGTTAAACACCACCCCGTCATCATTGGTGTCCCCGTCGGCGGCTGCCGTGGGCTGACCATCCAAGTCCGCGTCCACGCCGGCGCCCAGGAAAATCGGATCGGCGATTACGGCCGCGTTAACAGGCGCGAGAATATGACGGGCGCCGTCGCTGGCCAGCAGGGTCGGATAGGTCGGATCCGGCGCGTCCCCGAAATCAAGATCGACCGGAACAACAATCGCAAAGGCCTGGCCGCAGCCGGACGGGAAATCCGTGCCCGGCGCAATAATCATGGACAGGAAAACAAGAAGAACTAATAACGGTTTGGCGAAAATGGTTTTCATCTTCATCGGACACCTCAATTATTATTGATTGTTGCAAATGGTTTCACAAATTATGAAATTCTTAAAAACATATCACCCTTTGAAGAGGCCAACAAGCCGGAAAAGCAATCCGGAGGCATAAGTCCGAAACGACAGGCTAAGCTTGCCCGGGTCAGGCCATCAGCGCCAGGCTGCTGCCGCAACCGATCCGGCTGGCGCCGGCCCGGATCATGGCCAGGGCCGTTTCAAAATCCCGGATACCGCCGCTGGCTTTGACGCCCATGTCCGGCCCCACCGTTTTCCGCATCAGGGCGATGTCCGCCACGGTGGCGCCGCCGGCCGCAAAACCGGTGCTGGTTTTGACAAAATCCGCGCCCGTTTTTCCGGCAGCCAGGCAGGCCAGCCGTTTTTCTTCATCGTCCAGCAGAGCGGTTTCAATAATGACCTTGAGGACAACCGGCGCCGGGGCGGCTGCCCGGACCGCCGCGATATCCCGGGTGACCGCGTCCGTGTCACCGGATTTCAGGGCGCCGATGTTGATGACCATGTCCAGCTCCGACGCGCCGTCAAGAACCGCCTGACGGGCTTCGGCGGCTTTGGCTTCCGTGGCCATGGCCCCCAGGGGAAAACCGATGACCGAACAGACCCTGACCGGCGAGCCGGCCAGGCGCTTCGCCACCCGGGACACCCAGACGGAATTGACGCAGACCGCCGCAAACCCGCAGCTCAGGGCCTCGTCGCAGACGCGGTCAATGTCCGCCGGCCCGGCCTCGGGTTTGAGAATGGTGTGATCGATGTAAGCGGCCATCTCCTCCCGGGCCATTTCCGCGGGTGTCTCCGTCCGCGCGGGTTCGGCATAACCGGCGTTGATTTTCAGGTCATCGGGCAGATCGGCCGCGTCCGGGAAACTGGTCTGCGTGCCGGGCGCCTGGACGCTGATGGCGGCCAGGCGGTTGGCCTTTTCCATGGCCTTTTCCACCGGATCGCCACAAGCCAGATAAACGGCCAGGCCGCCCATGAAGCAGTCGCCGGCGCCGGTGGTGTCCACGGCTTTGACCGGGTCTACCGGCACATGACAAACGGTTTCCCGGCTCACGTAAAGGCTGCCCCTTTGTCCCAGGGTCAGGATAACGCCGCCGGCGCCGTATGAAATGAGCAGGCGGGCCGCTTTTTCCGCTTCTTCCAGTGAGTGGGCCGCCAGGCCGGTCAGAATTTCGGTTTCGCTTTCGTTGGGGCAGACCAGATCGCTTAAGGCGAACAGTTCCCGGGGCACGGTTTTCAATGCCGGCGCGGGATTGTAGATGGTGGTCACGCCCTCCTGCCGGGCGATGGCCATGGCCACCCGGTTGATTTCAAGGGGAATCTCGTTCTGGCAGATGAGGATATCGGCGGCGGCGATGGCCGGCCGGGCCGCCTCCACCTCTTCGGCGGTCAGCTCGTTGTTGGCGCCCAGCACAATGATGATGGAATTATGTCCCCGCGGGTCAACGGCAATGGGCGCCACGCCGGAAAAGGCCCGGTCGGTGAAATGGACATGAGTCGTGTCGATCCCGTGTCCGCGAAAATTTTTCAGGGTGTTTTCTCCGAAGATATCGTTGCCCAGCTTGGTCACCATGGTCACCTGCGCCGACAGCTTGGCGGCCATGACCGCCTGGTTGGCCCCTTTTCCGCCAAAGCCCATGGCAAAGCGTTGGCCGTGAAGGGTTTCACCGAGAACCGGCAGGCGGTCGACATAACTGATCAGATCCATGGCGCAGGAACCCACCACGCATATTTTCGGCTGCTTCATGCTTTTCTCCATTTTGGATATTAAAAAATAGTTTCGGGTTTTAAAAAAGGGATGCGCCGCATGATCCGCCACGCCCCGTGCCCCAGCCGGACAATGCTTTGCATGTGGGTCGACCGGCGGCCGGTCTCGCCGGTCAGGTCCATCGGCCAGTAAAGATGCCGGTTGATTTGGCCCGCCTGTTCCGGAATCCGGTCGACAGTGGCGGCCGGTGTTGCCAGGGCCATGGCGCCGATGATCATGGGGTCCATGTCCGGGCCGGTGGTTTGAAGTCCTTCCCGGTACAGCAGAACCGGCTTTCCGGCGGCAAATGCCAGGCCGATCTCGACCACGCCGCCTTCGTCCGGCACCCGGCCGTTGGCGTTAAACACCAGTGCCTGGCATTTTAAAATAAAATAGACGTCAACGGCAAAGGTCAGGCGATGGAAAAACCGGACCAGGGGCCGAACCAGGTTGGCCAGATAATTGTCGGTGTTCTTCATGACAAAGGCTTCCACCCCGTCCCGGTGGGGAAGATAGGCGTCCCGGCCTGAATCTTCCAAAGCCCGTGCGATAGCCGTCATGGCCCTGACCTCTCCCGGGCAGAACAGCGGGCCGGAACAATAGACAAGGTCGCGCCCCCGATCGCCCTTGCCGGGCGCCTGTTGGTTCTCCGGCTGTTCCGCCGGCGATTGAATATCGGCCCACTCGGACCCGTCGTAGACCGACAGAATCGTCCGGATGATCACGGCTTGGCCGCCGTCGGTCAACGGCAGTTGCCCGTCCAGCACTTCGGTCAGCTTCAGGCCCAGGTCCACGGCCGCGGCCACGGCCGGCGGGAGTTTGGCCGCGTTTTTATTCCAGCTCCCCTGCTCGATTTCACGCGCGATTGCCCGGATAATTTGTCCGGGACGCGTTACCGCGGAAAAGGTCCGGCTCAGGCCAATGATCATGGCGTTGTCAAAACCGTGAAAGGCGCTGCGATGATCCTGCTTGAAAAGGACAACCGGAATGCCGGTCATGGCGGCTATGGCGGTCACGATCAGGCCGCCTTCGTCCGGCACCCGGCCGTTCAGGGAAAAGAGTACGGCATCACATTCCCGGACGAGCCGGCCGACATTGAAGGCAAAGACGGCCCGGGCCAGTTTTTGCCGCCGGGTTGGATCATCGGCCAAAGGGTCTGGATAAAGGGCGTCGAGGCCGTCCCTGAAAGGAATGTAGGCGCGGTAGCCGTCGCCTTCCAGCCGGTCAGCCAGGCAAAGAAGCTGCCACCGGTCTTCAGGAAACGCGGATGGGCCCGCGCAGTAAATCATTTTCGGTTTTTCGCCGTCAGAAGGCATGGCAATTAATATGGATGTAAATTATGTTACGGCCCGAACAGAGCAGGCCCGGATACGACCACTTGAACGGATAGTAGCATTATTGCGCTGTGTTGACCAACCCTATTAAGGAGGCGTGCCCCCGGCGGCGGAAAACGTCCGAAAAGGTTGAATGCCGGCGGTATGGTGTGATATCCTCCCGATAATTTCAGAAACACAACCGCCTTTATCATCAGGCTGAAAACACCGGCTGCCGGCCCCCTTACCGGAATTTCTTCTTATATAAAGGAGAGCAGTCATGTCCGCGCGAGTCATCAGAACAATCCATTTCGTGGAGTTCAACGCCAAGATCAACACCCTCATGCATGTCCGGCTCTTTCCCAAGTACGGCACCCCGCTGCTGGCTGCCATCATGAAGGAAAAGGGCTATGACGTGAAAATATATCTCGAAGGCGTCAGCCCCATGAACTATGACAAGCTGATCGACTGCGACTGCCTCTGCCTGCCCCTTTTCATCCCCGCCTACAACAAGGTCAGGGATTTCGTCCGACGGGTCAAAAAAGACCGGCCGGACTTGCCGGTCATCATCGGCGGCCCCACCGCCATCCTCTATCCGGAACGGGTCGTCGACCTGGCCGATTACACTGTCCGCTGCGAGGGCGACGAGGTCCTGCCGGAGCTGATCGAAACCCTCCGGTCCGGCGGCGATCCCGGCCGGGTGAAGGGGATTTCTTTTGTGCGGAACGGGACCGTGATCAACACCCCGGACCGGGAGCCCCCGGCGATCCCGAAGACCATCCCGGATTACGGCCTCATTCAGGGGTTCCGGCGCGCCGCCTTCGGCACCGGCCGGCTCTACAACCTGGTCAACACCCTCCAGACCTCCCGGGGATGCAACTTCCGCTGCGCCTTCTGCCCCACGCCGCAGCTGTTCGGCTACTCCTTCCGCAACCGCGACATCGACAGCATCATCGCCGAGATCAAATACAAACAGAAGTTTAACGACTGGTTCCTGGTGGTGGACAACAGCTTTTTCGGCAACCGCCAGAAGGCCCGGGACCTGCTCAACCGGCTGATAGAAGAAAACCTGGGCGCGGAACTGACGGTCTTCGAGCGCCACGAGATCGGCTTTGACGACGAGATGCTCGACCTGATGAAACGGGCCGGGGTGCGCTGCCTGATCGTGGGCGTGGAATCCCTGGCCGACGAAAACCTGACGGCCTTCAACAAGAAGCAGACCAGCGCCCGGGCCCTGGAGGCCATCCGCAACATCAAGCGGCACGGCATTCACGTCATCGGCACCTTCGCCTTCGGGTTTGACGGCGACACAAAGGCAAAGGCCGAAGAACTGGTTGACTTCATTCATCAGAGCGGGCTGAGCCTGAACGTCTTTATCCTCCACGACATCCACATGGAAGAGGGTCGGGAACTCATCATCCCGCTGAACCGGCGGTTTATGACTTACTACCGGAACACCGACCCGGACAACACCGACTATTTAGATTATGCCACCGGCAGCTTCCTGACCTACTTCCCCAACCAGATGAAGCCCAGCACCCTGCAGAAGTGCATCGTGGATATTTACAAGCGGGTTTACACTCACCGGTATATCTTAAGCTTCCTGTTCCGGAAAAACGTCTTTGAGTCCCTCATGGGCATTGTCCACGGCTACGGTATCCGCCGCATGAACCGGAGCATCGAACGGATCTGCGAAGACCACTACTATGATTACCTGAAGCGAATCGAGGCCGGCCTGTACGATGAAAACGAGCGCCTGCTGACCGACAAACTGGACGCCCTGAAAACTCTGCCCATCCCCGAGCCCGTCAAAGAGCGGGTGGACATGTTTTCATACCAGCCGCTCATTTTTCTGGTTATCGGACCGGCCTTTTTCCGCTATGTGTTTCAGAAGATCCGCCGCCGCCTCGGCGGCCGCCCGCCTTCGCCGGCCGGCCTGCGCCCGGCCGCGGAACAATGAAGTCCGGACCGGGAAAGACAGGGCGGGGAACAAAGATGAACCACATGTTGCAGGGGCGAACCTTGAGTTCGCCCTGCAACGATAAATGCAAGTCGGAATATGAAATACGATAACGGAACGAGGAACAGGCGCCATGATCACCATTGCTGAACTGATCAACATGCCGGAGGAGGAGCGCGCCAGAATGCAGCAAGGCCTGGTGCGGGAAATGGTTATCGGCGCCTGGGCCCCGCGTGAACCCCAGATCATGAAACTGCTGCTGAACACCCTGGGGCCGAAGAAGCTGTTTTCCCGCAAAACCCTCCTGCGGATCATCGATCGCCTGGTCGGCCTTTCCATTTACACCCAGGTGGCCACTTACGAGGAAATGACGGCCTTTATCGCTTCCATCCCGGATGATTTTACCATTGTCCGCGGTCCCTGCGCCTGCCGGAAAAACACCCTGGCCGAGGCCGGCAGCGACGCCAGGGATATCGCGGCCGGCCGGCTGGATCTCTGCCGGCCGTCGCCTTTGAACCTGGACATCCAGTTCGGCGTGTGCGGCGACAAGTTCCGGGACTGTGACGGCTATGAACCTGTTTCCAAGCAGCAGTTGCTGGCCCTTGAACAGGAAACCCGGAACATGGGCCTGGTATCAAACCTCTACCTCATGATGGGCGGGGAAGGCAGCATCTGCCACTGTTCCTCCGCCACCTGTGTGCCGCTGATCGTCTATAATAATTTGAATGACAGCCGGGCCAGGGTGATCAAAAAGGGGCAGACCATTGCCGCCACCGATTTGGTGGCCTGCGATAATGCCGGGGCTTGCGCCCGGGTATGCCATTTCGGAGCCAGGACCATGGTGACGGGGAATGGGACGGCGACGTTGCGGTATGATCCGTCCCGGTGTTACGGCTGTGGATTGTGCGCCTTTGTCTGCCCGAACCGGGCCATCACCATGACGGCCCGGACCAGATAGAAAGGAGGATGGACTTGTTTCCTTTATTGAAGACGATGCGGTCGCTGACAAAGGCCAAACTGCCGGGCGTCATCCTGCTCTGCGCGTTCTGCGCGATCACCCTGGTGGTTGCTCTGGTGGTGGTGCTGACCTGGCTGGGCACCCATTTCGTGAATATCGAAACGGCCTGGCTGGCGGCACTGTTCAATGCCGGGTTCGGCATCACCATGGGGGTCGGCGGCTGGTTCATGCTGCCGGTTTTCACGGTGCTGATTTCCGGCCTTTTCCAGGAAAAGGTGATCCGGCGGGTGGAAAGCGTATATTATCCGGAGTCCAGGGCCAATGAGTCCCTTAATTTCGTGGCCGAATTGATGCATGACATCCGGTTCACCATCGTCGCCCTGGCCCTCAACGTGATCGTTCTGCCCCTGTACCTGATCGGGATCGGATTCGCGGTGTCCATCGTCCTGAACAGCTACCTGCTGGGACGGGAATTTTTCGAAAGCGTGGCCGGGTACCATATCGGCAAGGTCGAGGCCAGGCGGCTTGGAAAGAAAAACCGGCGTGGCCGTTATATCGGCGGGCTGATCATCACCGTCATCACGCTGACGCCCGTGGTCAATCTTTTCGCTCCCATCATCGGAACGGTGTGGATGACCCACCTGTACCACGGCATTGTTCCGGAAAAAAGATAAGCGAGTAAAAAGCGTGAATCCGCATTCAATCGTCACCCCGGCTCACGTTCCGCTTCGCGTCACGGGCCGGGATGACGGCGAGACAATGAAGTTTCATGATCGTTCAAGCCGGCAGCACGCCGGCGGGCCCGCTGGATTCAGGCTTTCAACGGAATGAAGATGTAAAATTTTCTTTGAGACTATCGTCATGAATGACGCAAATGATCTGCGTTCCCGGCTCTACGGCGCCTGGAACAGGAACCTTTACCTGTGGTGGGACTATTACAATGAGCTTTATCTTGCCCGGAGCCTGAAGCGACCCGTGATCCGGTTGTCGCCGCTGAAGGGGGCCATGGGCCAATGGGACGCGGGCATCAGGACCCTGACCCTGGCCATCGTTCACATCGAGGACGACGACTGGTTTTTGGTCATGGACACCCTGCGCCACGAGATGGCCCACCAGTACGTCAGCGAAGTCCTGCGGCCGGTCAATGAAACCGCCCACGGAACCGCGTTTAAAGAGGCCTGCCGGAAACTTCGCTGCGGGCACAAGGCTTCCGGCCGGGTTGTGCCCCCGACCGAAGACCGCGCCCTGCGGCGCCTGAAGAAGGTCCTCTGTCTGGCGGCCAGTCCCAACGAGAACGAGGCCCAGCGGGCGGTGCAGAAGGCCCGGGAACTCATGCTCAAGTACAACCTCGACCGGGTGGAGACGGACCGGAACGACGATTTCTCCTGCCTGGTCCTGGGACCGGTAAAGGGCCGGCACACCGCCGCGGAACTGAGAATGGCCTCGCTCCTGGGCCGTTTTTTCTTCGTGGAGGTGCTGTGGCAGCATACCTACGATGCCCGGCGCGACCGGGCGGGAACGGTGCTGACGGTCTACGGGACCCGGCCCAACTTGGACATGGCCCATTATGTTTATGACTATTTGTGGACGGTGATGGCGTCCCTGTGGACGTGGTACCGGGAGGCCCACCGGGTTCCGGACCAGCGCCAGCGCCAGCGGTATTTCGCGGGCGTGCTGGACGGCTTTTACCGCAAGCTGGAACAGCAGGAGCGGATCATTCGGGAGACAAAGGCACTGGTGTGGCGGGGCGATCCCCGGCTGACCGCCTATTACCGGTACCTGAATCCCCGGATCCGCACCTGTTACGGGGGCGGCGTGTCGGCCGGCGAGGCCTACCGCGCCGGCGTCGATGACGGCCGCCGGGTGACCCTGCACCGGCCCATTGAGCAGGCCGGGTCATCCCATGGCGGATATATCACGAACGGGTGAAGGGGCGGGGAAAAATTATTCCCCGGTAACCACGCAGGAGATGGTCTGGACAATGCCCAGGAAATTTTCCACCTGGATGTCCACCGTGGAAATTTTTTTGATGTTGCCGTCCTCGGCCGCGGCGGCAATGTTGGCGGAAGAGGCGTCCCCGAACATACCGAAATAAATCTTACCGGTGGCAACGCCCCGTCGTGGGCCGATCTCGTTGCCGGTGGCCGTGATGGGAATCGGATATGTGGCGCAGGCGGTCAGCGTTATTGCCAGAAAAAGACAGCTGATGGGAACGATAAATTTTTTCATGATTCTTCTCCTTATTTACAAATAATCTTTCCAGGCCCAGACGATCCGGCCTTCTTCAACACGGTGAGCCAGGCACCCCCGGTCAATGGCCCACTGCATGGCCCGGGCCACCCGCTCGGCGGGATAGTCGGTAAAGCCGCACACCCGGCCGGCCAGATCCGCCAGCAGGGCGTTCGGGTCAGCGTCGGTGCTTTCCTTTGCCGGCCACGCCCCCTTGTCCTCCAGAGAGGATTTCATCATCAGGTCGTAAAGCATAACCGTGTTTTCAAGGCCGATCAGGGCCCAGGCCTCTTCATCGGTGGCCGTTCCGGCCTCGATCAGCCGCTGGACGTGCCCCAGGTACTCGTCGTACTCGTCCTTCCAGCGGCCGGCCACCCGGTCCATCAGGGCGGCGTCGGCTTTTTCGGTTTCGACAATGGCTTTATTGGCGTGGTATTCCCGCCAGTCGTGGGTGAGGATGCGGATGCCCAGCTCACCGGCCCGATCCCGGACCTCGGTGCCCGGGAACGGGGCCAGCAGGTGAAACCCGTAGGAAGCGCCCAGGGCCTTGAGCTTTTCCCCGAAGGCTTTGGTCTCTTCAATGGTCTCCGGGGTCTCGCCGGGCAGGCCGAGGATAAAAGAGACATGGGGCAGCATGCCGGCCTCGGCGCAGGCCGTTACGGCCGCCTCGACCTGGGCGATGGTAATGCCTTTTTTGATGGTTTTGAGAATATCGGGGTTGGCGGTTTCGACGCCGAAGCTGACCGCCACGCACCCGGCCTGCTTCATCCGTTGCAGCAGGTCCAGGCTGACCAGGTCCACCCGGGCAAAGGAGGACCACTTGACCTTCAGGCCCCGCCGTTCGATCTCGTCGCAGACGCCGAAGCAGTGGGCCCGGCTGGCGGTGAACAGGTCGTCGGCGATGTTGATCTGGGGAAAGCCCAGTCCCATGAGGTATTCCAGCTCATCCACCACCGATATGGGGTCCCGGTAACGGACCCTGGCGCCCACCATCTTGCGGCCCACGCAGAAAATGCATTTAAAGGGGCAGCCCCGGCTGGTGGTCATGCTGACCGGCATGTTCAGGGCCTTGTACCGTCCCAGGGGCAGCAGGTGCCGGGCCGGCAGGGGCAGGGCCTTGACGTCCACGGCGTATTCCTTCACCGGCGTGGCGCAAACGGCGCCGGCCTTATCCCGGTAAACGATCCCCGGGACGGTTTCCCAGCGGCGACCGCCGGCCAGTTCCGCCGCCAGCCGCACAATGGTCTCGTCCCCCTCGCCCACGGCCACCATGTCCAGTTCCGGCAGGTTTGCCAGGGTGTCGGACGCGCACATGGAGACATGGGGGCCGCCCATGACGGTCAGCAGCCCGGGCGCCAGCGACTTGACATCACGAACGATTTGGGCGGCCTGGTCGAAACTCATGGTGACCGCGGTCAGACCGACAAAGTCCGGGGAAAATATTCGCAGCTTTTCCGCCAGGGCCTCGCGGCTGTAGGGGAAGACCACAAAATCCAGCAGGGCCACCTCCACGCCGGCGCGCTCCAGCACGGCCGCCAGATAGGCCAGGCCCAGGGGAGGTGAAGGCGTTTCCGAGATGGGATAAAAGGGGTTGATCAGCAGACATTTCATGGGTCACCTGAAAAAAGCAGGGTCCGGAGAGCCTCCGGACCCTGCATGATGGATCAACTTCAAACAACCGCCCTTTAGAACAGGCCGGACACCTTGCCGGTGGCCGGATCGACATCGATTCTGCGGAAAGCAGGATCAGAGGCGGTTCCGGGCATGAGGCTGATGGTCCCGGCGCAGGGGCACAGGAACTTGGCGCCGGAGTAAATCAGGACGTCACGGATGGGCAGACGCCAGCCCTTGGGCACGCCCTTTCTGACCGGGTCGTGGGTCAGGGACAGGTGGGACTTGACCATCATGGTGGCAAAGTCGGCGTACTTGGGATCTTTTTCCAGCATATCGGCCTTGGCCGCTGCTTCGGGCAGCCAGTCCACGCCGTCGGCGCCGTAAATTTCCCTGGCGATCAGGTCAACGCGGTCGCGCAGCTTCATCTCCAGAGGATACAGGAATTTGAAATCATTGCCGGCGTCGCAGGCGTCGATAACCGCGTCGGCGAATTCCAGCGCGCCCTGGCCGCCCTTGAGCCAGTGGTTGGACTCGGCGCAGCGGGCGCCGGCCGCTTCCGCGACCTTTTTCACCAGGGCCACTTCGGCGTCGGTGTCGGTGTAGAAACGGTTGATGCAGACGACCGGGTTGATGCCGGATTTGCGGATGACGCCGATCAGGTGGACCATGTTTTCGCAGCCTTTTTCCACCAGGGCCAGGTTCTCCTTGGTGTAGGCTTCGTCCAGGGGCTTGCCGGCCACGACCTTGGGCCCGCCGCCGTGCATCTTCAGGGCGCGAACCGTGGCGGTCAGGATGGACACGTGGGGCTTGAGGCCGGAGAAGCGGCACTTGACGTTCCAGAATTTTTCAAATCCGATGTCGGCGGCAAAGCCGGACTCGGTCACATGGTAATCCCACAGTTTCAGGCCGACGCGGTCGGCGATGATGGAGCTCTGGCCCACGGCGATGTTGGCGAAGGGGCCGGCATGAACCAGGCAGGGCTGATACTCGGCCGTGCTCATGAGGGTGGGGTTGATGGTGTTGCGCATGAAGGCCGCCATGGCGTTGCCCACTTCCAGGTCGCGGCAGGTGACGGGTTTGCCGGACTTGTCGAAGGCCACGGTGATGTTGTTGATGCGCTCTTTCAGGTCGGCCAGATCGGTGGCCACGGCCAGAATAGCCATCAGCTCGGAGCCCACGGCAATGCCGAACTTGGACTGCATGGTGTAGCCGTCGGTGCGGCCGCCGAGGCCGATGACGATGTTGCGCAGGGCCTGGGCGCAGAAGTCGATGATCCAGCCGAACTCGACGCGGGTGGGGTCGATGTCCAGGCGGCGCATCTTGGTCAGGCGGGCCAGCTGCTCGTCGTTGTAGTTGCGCTCATGCTGCATGCGGGCGGTCAGGGCCACCATGCCCAGGTTGTGGGCATTCATGATGTCGTTGATGTCGCCGGTAAGGCCTAAAGAGAATTCGGTCATGGGGATCAGCAGGGAGTTCCCGCCGCCGGCCGCCGTGCCCTTGACGTTCATGGTGGGTCCGCCGGAGGGCTGACGCAGGGCGCCGCCGACGTTTTTGCCCCGGGCGCCCAGGCCTTCGATCAGGCCCAGGGAGGTGGTGCTTTTGCCTTCTCCCAGGGGGGTCGGGGTGATGGCGGTTACTTCAATGTACTTACCGTCCGGTTTGTTCTCCAGACGCTTGATGATCTTCAGAAAATCCAGCTTGGACAGCCGGCCCATGGGCAGCATTTCGTCCTTTTCCAGGCCGAGTTTTACGCGCCAGTCTTCGGGCATGGGCATGTTCTTTTCCGCTTCCTCGGAAATCTGCCAGTCAGGCATTTTTGTCGCATCGTAAGCCATAATTCCTCCTTCGTTGCTTTCTTAAGGGTCCTATTTCTGTTGTGCCGTCAGCGGCATACAAATCAAGCCGGGGCGCGAAACATATCTAACATATTAAAATTGTTAAATATTATTGCGACACCGGATGTCCATAAAAATTAATAAAAGATAAGCTACCATCCTGTTGACATCAAAGCAATTATTTTTTTTTATCGGTCGTTGAATCAGGGGTCAAGGTGTAAGGTTCAGGGTTAAGGTTCAAGGAACAAGGGGGTACGGGGCGATCGAAAGAAAAATGCTGGCTTTTATCCGGAGAATTGTTATATTTTTCCAGAAATTGGGAGTATTAGTATAAAACATTACCGGTAAATACCGGTTGTTAAAGAAAGCGTTCTTATGGCATCAGGGAAAAAGACCGGAACGGAACCGGCGCTTTCGGACAAGCAGTTGAAATCGCTAAAACTGATTCCCGGCGTCGACACCGTTCTGGAATTGTTGAAAAACGACGGGAACATGGCGGATATCCCCCTGTCCGTTCTGACGGCCGCCGTGCGCGCCGCCGTCGGGGAGCAACGGGCGCGGGTCCTTTCCCGGAAAGCGGGTGTCTCCGCGGAATCCCTGAGCGCGGAAAAGACCGCGGAGATTGCCGGGGAAAAAGCCGGGCGGGCCATGCTGCCCAACCTGGACCGGGTGATCAACGCTACCGGCGTGGTGATTCATACCAACCTGGGACGTTCCCTGCTGTCTCCAAAAGCGGCCGAACATATTGTCCGCGTGGCCTGCGGTTATTCCAACCTGGAGTTTGATCTGGCCCGGGGCAAACGGGGCATCCGTTACGCCTGCGTGGAAGAGCTGATCTGCGAACTGACCGGGGCCGAGGCGGCCATGGCGGTCAACAATAACGCCGGCGCGGTGCTGCTCTGCCTGGAAAGTCTGGCCCGGGACCGGGAAGTCATCGTTTCCAGAGGAGAACTGGTTGAAATCGGGGGATCGTTCCGCATTCCCGACGTGATGAAAAAAAGCGGGGCCGTTCTAAAGGAGGTGGGCACCACCAACCGCACCCACCCCCGGGATTATGAAGAGGCCATCACGGACAATACGGCCCTGCTGATGAAGGTCCACACCAGCAATTACAGCATGATCGGATTCACCGCCGAAGTCGGCTTGGGGGATCTGGTTGACCTGGGCCGGAAACACGGCCTGCCCGTCATGAACGATCTGGGCAGCGGCACCCTGGTGGATTTCCGCAAATATGGCCTGGCCTACGAACCCACCATCCAGGAGGCGGTGGCCGCGGGGACCGACGTGGTCACCTTCAGCGGCGACAAGCTCCTGGGCGGGCCCCAGGCCGGGATCATCGTGGGCAAAAAAGACATCCTGGCAACCATCCGGAAAAATCCCCTGACCCGGGCCCTGCGTATCGACAAGCTGACCCTGGCCGCCCTGGAAATCACCCTGCGGGAGTATCGGGACTCGGACCGGGCTGTCGAAACCATTCCCACCCTGAAGATGATGACGGCGCCGGTGACCGAGGTGTTGGAAAAATGCCAGCGGCTGATGGCCCTGCTCAAGGACACGGGCGATGCCCGCCTTAATGCGGAGATCGTGGACGGCGTTTCCCGGGCCGGCGGCGGGTCGTTCCCCCTGCTGGAGATACCCACCAAATGCCTCTCCATCGAAATTGCCGGACTCTCTCCGGACAGTCTGGAAACCGCCCTGCGCGGCAACCGGCCGCCGGTGATCGGCCGGATTGAAAAAGAGATGTTGCTGATGGATATGCGAACCGTGGCGGCGGATGAACTCCCGGTTATCAGGGACGCTCTGCTTGCCGTTCTGAACCGGTAGATATAGAAGTAGTATCTGAAATGCACAAAACTTGAGGAGTTTTAAGATCATGCCCATCTATGAATACAAGTGCAAGGCCTGCAATAAGAAGTTTGAGGAAATTGTCCTGGGCGGAGAAGAGCCGGACGCCTGCCGCTTTTGTGGTTCCAAAAAAATAGGCAAACTCATGTCCGCCGGCTGTTTTCACACCAAAGACAAAAGCGGCCTGACCACCAAAAGCTCGGCGTCCGCCTCCTCCTGCTCCGGCTGCAGTTCCTCTTCATGCGCCGGCTGCCATTAAGGGCCGGCCATGTCATCAGCCGACCGCGTCATTAAAATCGGTACCCGGGGCAGCAAGCTGGCCCTGTGGCAGGCCAACTGGGTCAAGAACCGGCTGGAGGAGAGCGCCTCCGGCCTGACCTGCGAACTGGAAATCATCAAGACCAGCGGCGACAAGATCCTGGACGTGCCCCTGGCGGCCATCGGCGGCAAGGGGCTGTTTGTCAAAGAGATCGAGGAGGCCCTGTCCGGCGGTCGGATTGATTTGGCTGTTCACAGCATGAAGGACATGCCGGCCGAGCTGCCGCCGGGGCTGATCATCGGCGCCGTGCCCGTGCGGGAAACGCCCTTTGACGCCCTCATTTCCCGGGACGGGGTATCGTTTTCCGGCCTGCCGGAAAATTGCCGGGTCGGCACCAGCAGCCTGCGCCGGGCGGCCCAGTTGTTGTCCCTGCGGCCGGATATGACCATCGTGCCTCTGCGCGGCAACATCGACACCCGGCTGGCCAAGCTGGACCGGGGCGAGATGGAGGCCATCATCCTGGCGGCCGCCGGTCTTTCGCGCCTGGGCCTGGCCGGGGCCATCACCGAGCACCTGCCTGAAGAGATCATGCTGCCGGCCGTGGCCCAGGGCGCCCTGTGCATCGAAACCCGGGAGGCCGACGCCTTCATTAATAATATAGTGGGCCGTATCGGTCATGCCGACACCCGCCTGGCCGTCACCGCCGAACGCGCTTTTTTAAGGAAGCTGGAAGGCGGCTGCCAGATTCCCATCGCCGCCCTGGCGAAAACAGATAACGGCGCCATCTCCATGGACGGCCTGGTGGCGGACGTGGACGGCGGCACCATTGTCCGAGGCCGGATCAGCGGCCCGGCGGGAAAGGCCGCCACCCTGGGCATTCAACTGGCCGAGCGCCTGCTGGCCCGGGGCGCGGATGTGATTCTGAAGAAACTGAACGGCTGACAACAGGCCGGCGGATATTTCTAATTGATAGTCTTTTAGCGATCGGGGCCGGTCACCCTGTCATTTTGACCGAAGGGAGAAATCTCGTTTTCCGGGAAATGATATTTACGAGTGAATCAAAACATCAAAACAGGGAACTTGTAAAAAGCAGGTTTGTGTTCGCTCCCCGATCATTTTGGGCGGGATTAAAATGCTTCGCGAAAATTTCTCGAACTCGGGCTGTTCAATGGTTTTTAAAAACGTCCGGACTTCACCCTCAAACAGCAAGAAATTCTTTACGCGAAGGCTTTTAATCCCTTGTCTCCCAAAATGATCGCAGGTCGCTCACAAAACGCTTTTTACAAGAACATTTTCATAAGGTATTTGATCCTTTATTATATGAGCCCTGCTTGTTCGCCGTCATTCCGGAGAAGGCTCTCTGCGGTTTTTCGCCTTTGGGCGTCATCCCCCGGCTCGACCGGGGGATCCAGTATAAAATAGATACTATTCATTCCAAAATGATCGGGGAGAGAACAAACACTCTTTTTGTCAAACCATTAGACGTATAAAATAAGTTATGCGCTAAAACATGAAGACGAATGAAAACAAAATTGATCTTGCAGAGTACAATGTTCTGGGCTTAGAAGCCTCGGCTATACTTACGGACAAGCAAAAAAATGAACGACAAAAAATTATGCATGAATTTAATGAATTCTTGGAAGGAACCGTCATTAAAGCTGACAACCTTCTAAACAAATTTTTATACGGTAACCTTACGCGACAGGAAGCCGAAACAGTTTGGATGGATTACTCCTCAATAGAAGAGGCTATGGCGCATATACCAGGAAGATTAGCTGAAAAAGATTTGAACGAAGCTAAAAGAGATATGGTTATCTTTCCCATTCTTGAAAATCTTCAGAAGCTTATTGGGTATGGAAAGGAAAAGAAAATATATCAAAATGACTTCATATCCTTTAAACGCAGGCTCCTTGAATTGTTATTTGAACAGTTTGGAAGCCATGACGATATCTCAAACTTTGAGAACACGCTCCAATCACTTAAAAAAGCAGAAATGATTCCAGAGACATATTCGTTTGAAGAAATGACACAATATTGTTCCTTAGGCAGATGGTATTGATAAATTTTAAGAACCGCGGAACTGGGAAATACCTTAAAGAAGGATAGCAGCAGGACGTTTGACGATGAATGGCCGGTAAAAAGTTGGTTGTGAGCGACCTGCGGTCATTTTGGGAAAAAAGGGCGCGGCGGTCTTCGCGAAAAGAATTTCTCGCTGTCTGAGGGTGAAATCCGGACATTTTTTGAACCATTGAACAGCCCGAGTTCGAGAAATTCCGCGAAGAGCGCAGCGCCCGCCCAAAATGATCGGGGAGCGAACAAACACACTTTTTATAAAGCCAATAACCATATAGCAATAAGTCAGGCAGCACCAGGCATGGAGCCACCAGATAAAATAGAGAAGGCCGTTCGATTCGGTTGCGGATTTGTATTTGGCGTCATTGTTTTCGCTGGAGTACTGCTAACGGAAGCCATCGTAGGTGGCTACGGATACTTGGCAGCAGCAGTGCTGGTGGCAATTGCGTGTGGCTTGTTGGCCATGCATTTTGGAGATTCGTTTTGGGAGCACCTCAGCCGATGGTCTTGGCTATGGCGCTGGTGGTGGTGACATAATGCGCAAGGTCTGACGATTAGCAAACACGTTATGCAGTTTTTTTCTGGATGCCGGGTCGGAGCCCGGCATGACGCGGCACTGGGAAAAACCTTAAAGTAGGGTAGCAGCAGGACGTTTAACGATGAATGGCCGGTAAAAAGTTGGTTGTGAGCGACCTGCGATCATTTTGGGAAGAAAGGGCGCGGCGGTCTTCGCGATAAGAATTTCTCGTTGTCTGAGGGTGAAATTCGGACATTTTTTGAACCATTGAACAGCCCGAGTTCGAGAAATTCCGCGAAGAGCGTCGCGCCCGCCCAAAAGGATCGGGGAGCGAACAAGCACACTTTTTATCAAGCCATCAACCATAATAATAAGGCATGCAGACTTATTTTCTGGATGCCGGGTTCCCGGATCAAGTCCGGGACAGGCTTGCCCGGCATGACGACGCGGTTTTTTACGAAGCCGTCAAAAAAGGGAGAAAAACAATCGCATGGCGACAGGTAAAGTCTATCTTATCGGAGCGGGGCCGGGAGATCCGGGCCTGATCACGGTCAAAGGGGTTGAATGCATCCGCAACGCGGACGTGGTGGTCTACGATTACCTGGCCGCCGACCAGCTTCTGGCCTATGCCCGCCAGGACGCGGAAATCATCTATGTGGGCAAGAAGGGCGGGGACCACACTCTGCCCCAGGAGGGGATCAACGCCCTGATCGCCGACAAGGCGGCCGGCGGCAAGACTGTCGCACGCCTGAAAGGCGGCGACCCCTTCATCTTCGGCCGCGGCGGCGAGGAAGCCGAGTACCTGGTCGAGCGGGGAATTGCTTTTGAGATCGTTCCCGGCGTCACCTCGGCCATTGCCGCACCCGCCTATGCCGGCATCCCTTTGACCCACCGGGACTTCACCTCCTCGGTCTGCCTGGTGACGGGCCATGAAAAACCGGACAAGGAAGTCTCCAGCATCAACTGGCCGGCCCTGGCCTCCCTGGGCGGCACCCTGGTCTTTTTCATGGGCGTGAAAAACCTGCCCCACATCACCGGACAGCTCATGGCCAACGGCCTCGCGGCCGGCACGCCGGTGGCCCTGGTCCGCTGGGGAACCACGCCGGAACAGAAGACCGTCACCGGCACCCTGGCCGACATCGTGGAAAAAGCGCGGCAGGCGGGCCTGCAGGCGCCCTGCATCATCGTGGTCGGCGAGGTCATCCGCCTGCGGGAAACCATCGGCTGGTTTGAGAACCGGCCTTTGTTCGGCAAAAGAATCGTCGTTACCCGGGCCCGGGCCCAGGCCAGCGAACTGGTCAAGCTGCTGACCGATCTGGGCGCGGCCTGCCTGGAGTGCCCCACCATCCGCATCGAGGCGCCGGAGGATTTCTCGGCCCTGGACGCGGCCCTGGACAACCTGGCCGCCTACGACTGGCTGGTGTTCACCAGCGTCAACGGCGTGGAGTTCTTCTTTTCGCGGCTGTTTGAAAAAGGGCTGGACGTGCGGGCACTGCATCAGGTGCAAACCGCCGTCATCGGGCCGGCCACCCGGGACCGCCTGCTGGCCTTCGGGCTCCGCTCCGACATCATGCCCGACAGCTACCGGGCCGAGTCGGTGGTGGAGGCTTTCCGCGGCCGGGACATGAACGGCAAAAAGGTGCTTCTGCCCCGGGCCGCCGAGGCGCGTTTCGTCCTTCCCAGGGAACTTGCGGCCATGGGGGCGCAGGTGGATGAAATCCCGGTCTATTTTACCCGGCAGGACACCTCGGCCGCCGATGAATTGCTGGCGGCGTTAAAAGAGAAACAGGTGGACATGATCACCTTTACCAGCTCCTCCACCGTCAAGAATTTCCGCGCCCTGCTGCCGGCCGATCCGGCCGAAGCCGGCCGCCTGCTGCAAGGCGTGACCATTGCCTCCATCGGGCCCATCACCACGGAGACCGCGCAGCAGGAGGGGTTTACGGTGGATGTAACGGCCGGGGAGTATACGATCGATGGATTGACCGAAGCGATACGGGATTACTTTTCCCGATAAGGAGACAAATATGGACAAACTTGACGCGATATTCTCCCCCAAATCCGTGGCCGTGATCGGCGCCTCCACCACCCCCGGCAAGGTGGGCCATGACCTGTTTGAAAACATTCTCGACGGCCATTTCCAGGGAACCCTCTATCCGGTCAACCCCAGGGCGGAGGCCATTCTCTGCGTCAAAACCTATCCCAGCGTGCTGGCCATAACCGACCCGGTGGACCTGGCCATGATCATTCTGCCGCCCGAGGCGGCCCTGATCGCCATCGATGAATGCATCACCAAAAAGGTCAAAGGGGTGGTCATCGTCTCGGCCGGGTTCAAGGAGGTCGGCGGCAGGGGCAAGGAGATCGAGGAGGAGATCGCCCGGCGCTGCCGCAAAGCCGGCATCCCCCTGGTGGGACCCAACTGCTTGGGCGTGATCAATCCCAAGGACAAGGTCCGCCTCAATGCCAGCTTTTCCGCCCGCATGCCCAAAACCGGCAACATCTCTTTTATCTCCCAGAGCGGCGCCCTGTGCACGGCGGTCCTGGATTTCGCCGCCGACATGGGGGTGGGGTTCTCCAAGTTCATCTCCACCGGCAACAAGGCCGACGTGGACGAGCTGGACCTGCTCAAGTACCTTCACAAGGACGCCGACACCGACGTCATCATGATGTACCTGGAGCAGCTCAAGCGGGGCGGCCAGGAGTTTGTCGAGACCGTGCGGGAGATCACCTCCGGGAAAAATCCCACCCCCATCCTGGCCATCAAATCGGGCCGGACCGGCGCCGGCGCTGCCGCCGCCTCTTCCCATACCGGTTCCATTGCCGGGTCTGAAGGCGTGTATGACGCCATCTTCGCCGAGACCGGCATCATCCGGGTGGAGTCGGTCAATGAACTGTTTGATTACGCCGGCGCCTTTGCCGCCAAAAAATTTCCCCGGGGCAAGCGCATCGCCATCGTCACCAATGCCGGCGGACCGGGCATCGTGGCCACGGACATGACTGAAGTCAGCGGCCTGGAACTGGCCCGCTTTTCCCCGGAGACCACCGAGGTCCTGGCCAGCCACCTGCCGCCCACGGCCAATATCAACAACCCGGTGGACGTCATCGGCGACGCCGACCCGGACCGCTACCATAACGCCCTGGATGCCGTCATCAAGGATGAAAACACGGACAGCGCCCTGGTCATATTGACGCCCCAGTCCATGACCAACGCCATCAAGACCGCCCGGGTGATTTCCAAGATCGCCCGGCGGACACCCAAGCCGGTGGTCTGCGCCTTCATGGGCGTCATCGACGTGTCCGAAGGGGTCCGGCACCTTCAGGAAAACCATATTCCGGTCTACCGTTTCCCGGAAAACGCCGCCAAGGCCATCGGCGCCCTGTACCGCTCGGAGCAGTGGGTGCATCGCCAGCACCTGGCTCAGTTCAAGCTGACACACAACAAAAAACGGGCCAGAGAAATCATCAACGCCTGCCGGAAAAAAGGGCAGACCTATCTTGGCGAACTGGAAGGAAACGAACTGCTGGCCTGTTACGGATTTAACGTCCTGCCCACCCGGCTGGCCGAAACCGCCGACCAGGCCGTGGAGATCGCCGAAGCAACAGGGTATCCGGTGGTCATGAAGATCGTTTCTCCGCAGATCATTCACAAGTCCGAGGCGGACGGCGTGCGGGTCTGGCTGAAAACCGAAGATGAGGTCCGGGCCGCGTTTGAGACCATCGTCGCCAACGCCCGCAATTACGATTCCCGGGCCACGATCCGGGGCGTCCTGGTGCAGAAACTGGCCCCCCTGGGGGAGGAGGTTATCCTCGGCGTCAACCGCTATCCGGATTTCGGCCATCTGATCATGTTCGGCCTGGGCGGTATTTTTGTGGAGCTGTTCAAGGACGTGGTCTTCCGTCTGGCGCCCATCGGCCGCAACAATGCCGTGCGGATGATCAGAAGCATTCACTCCTTTCCCATGCTGGACGGATTTCGGGGAAAGCCGAAACGGGATGTGCTGGCCCTGCAGAAAATGCTGGTCAGCCTGTCGGACATGGTGGTGGACAACCCGTCCATCGTGGAACTGGATATCAACCCCCTGATGGTCCATGAAGAGGGCCGGGGCGCCACCGTGGCGGACGTGCGGATCATCATCGACCCGCCGGACAAGAGTCGATCGGACTTGCGGCCATGAAATATCTTTATCCCGTCATTATGACCGTGCCGGCGGCGGTGTCCGGCCTGCGCCGGGCCGAACGACAGCGCGCCTTGAGCCGTTTCGCACGGGAACCCCTGACCGTTTCCGCGGACAAAGCCGGGTTGACCCTGCCGGCTCTCCTGGAAAAGGATCGCCGGGGCGCGCCTCTTCCGGCCGACGGCCTGTGGTGGTCGGTAACCCACAAGCCCGAGTTTGCCGGCGGCATTGTTTCCACGGAAAAAACCGGCATTGATATCGAGAAGATTGCCCCATACTCACCGGCCCTGATGAAGAAAATCGTCAGCCCGGAGGAAGCGCGCCTGTTTGACGCCGATTCGGCGGATATCCTGTTCCGCTGCTGGACCGCCAAGGAGGCCGTCCTCAAGGCCACCGGCCGGGGGCTGGCCGGCCTTTCCCGGTGCCGGGTGGAAGCGGTGATGAACCATATGGAACTGGCCGTTTCCTTTGACTGCTACCTCTGGTCCGTGGAGCAGTGCTTTTTCAGTGGCCACCTGGCGGCCGTGGCGAAAAAAGAGGAGGATCGCGTTGTATGGGCCCTGCTGGACGAGAATGGGAAAGACATCCCGCTCGATAAAATGAAAGACTGAAACGTTGGCCCTGACCCGCACGGAAAAAAGCTGGATCCTTTACGATGTGGCCAATTCCGCCTTTGTCCTCATCGTCACCACCACCCTGATGCCGATTTTTTTCAAAACCCACGCGGCCCGGGAGGTGACGCCGGACACGGCCACGGCGTACTGGGGGTTCACCGTGGCCGCCTCTTCGTTGCTGTTGGCGCTGTTGGCGCCGTTTCTGGGGGCCCTGGCCGACTTTGAAGGCAACAAGCGGCGGTTTCTGTCCTGGGCCGTGGCCATCGGGGTGACCGCCACCCTGATGCTGTCCCTGGTCCGGCCCGGCCAGTGGCTGCTCTGCCTGGCCCTGTATGGCCTGGCCCGGATCGGGTTTTCCGGGGCCAATATTTTCTATGACGCCTTTCTGGTGGACGTGACCACGGATGAGCGCATGGACCGGATTTCCGCTTACGGGTACGGCTGGGGGTACATCGGCAGCGTCGCGCCTTTTCTGGCCGCCATCGCCCTTCTCTTTTTATTCAAAAGCCTTGCCGCCGCCGATCAGTTCCCGGCTCCGGGATTTTCAGCGGCTTTTCTGCTGACCGCCGCCTGGTGGGGGCTGTTCTCCATACCGATCTTCAGGAACGTCCGGCAGGCCCATTTTACGCCGGCGTCGTCCCGGCCCCTGGCCGATTCCCTGGCCGCCCTGATCACCACCATCAGAAAAATCGGGCTCTATAAAAACATCGCCCTGTTTCTGCTGGCCTATTTTTTTTATATCGACGGCGTGGACACCATCATCAGCATGTCCCTGGCCTACGGGCTGGACCAGAAGCTGAACCAGACCGTCCTGATCGGCGTGGTGCTGTTCATCCAGGTCCTGGGCTGGCCCTGCGCCATTGCCTTCGGCCTGCTGGCCGCCCGGATTTCCGCCAAGCGCATGATCCTGGCGGGGATCGGCGTTTACTGCCTGCTGACGTTTGTCGGTTACATGCTGCCGGTAATTGAAGACCCCGGTCTCAAGGTGGCGGTCTTTTTTGCCATGGGATTTCTCATCGCCCTGGCCCAGGGCGGCATCCAGTCCCTGAGCCGCTCCTTTTTCGGTCGCATGATTCCCAAGGAGCAGGCGGCGGAGTTCTTCGGGTTTTACAACATCTTCGGAAAATTCGCGGCCATCATCGGACCGGCCCTGATGGGCCTGACCACCCTGGCCACCGGGTCGTCCCGCCACGGGGTGCTGTCCATTTTACTTCTGTTTATCGCCGGCGGCGTGCTGCTGTGCTTTGTCAGGGAACCGGAGCGTCCTTAAGGCTTCATCCCCATGGCCCCTTTAGCCGCGGCCACCAGGCGGCCGACGCCGCCCTTTTTCCCGGCCATGATGGTTTCAAACATCGCCTCGGTTGATTCCGGCGGCACGGTTTCCATATCCTTTTTGACCAGCTTCAGCGATTGGGTCTTGCAGGTGGTCACGCACAGGCCGCAGCCGATGCATTTGTCCAGATTCAGGACGGCTTTTTTGTCCTTAATTTCAAAGGCGCCCATCTGGCAGCGCCGGACGCACTTGCCGCAGCCGTTGCAGGATTCGAGGTCCAGCGCGACGTAATAGTTGGAGGCCGTAAAATCCGCCGGCCGGGGCATGGTGCGCATCATTTCCAGGATGCCGCAGCAGCAGCCGCAGCACAGGCAGATGAACTGGGGCTCCTTCTCGTTGGACGGCTGAATCACCAGCCCTTCTTTTTCCGCCTGGTCCAGATGGGCCAGGGCCTCTTCTTTGGTAATCGGGCGTCCCCAGCCGTTTCGGGTGTACATGTCCCCGAAATCGCGAAACCCCAGGCATATTTCCTTGCGATCCGTTTTTTTGCACGGTTCGCCCACCATCTCCTTGGCCTTGCGGCAGATGCACTCGGCGATGGAAATCCCCTTTTCCGTGTTTTGGATGATCTTTCTGATTTCATCATAGGTGGCGATGGGGTGCTCCGGCGTGATGCTTTTTTCCACCGGGACGACCCGCATCTGGGGAATGGCCGATGTCAGGTATTCGATACCCCAGATCTTGGTCACGTATTCCCGCAGATCCAGGTAGAAGCCCGGGTTCATGCGGTTTAACTGCATTTCGTACATGCCGATGATCAGCGGATGCAGGGCGTACTCCCACACACCGTCCGTCTGCCGGGCAAAAATGATTCCTTTTTTTTCCATGGCCGAGAGCCGGTCGCTTATTTCTTCCCGGGACAGGCCCAGGGGCGCGCCGGCCCTGGCGAAAATCGCGTCCGCGGTTTCAAAATGCCAGTCCATGTAAACCGCCAGCCGGGCGTCGTCAATGCTGAACATGGCCTTGAGCAGCCGTCGCTCCACCCCGGAAAAAGTGGCCGGCATTCCCACCGGCAGGGTGTCCAGGTGCTTCCGCAGGGCTTTATAGGTTTTGTCCCACTGCCGTAATTCAACCAGCTTGTCTTTGATCGCCAGGGCCGCCTGTTTCATGTTGCCTCCGTATTTGAAAACAATATGATCTGAACCGCAGCCGTAACGATATAGCAACTCCCGGAATTTGTAAACCGCTCCCGCGTTTCGCCGGTCGATCATGACGTCTCAAGCCGGTTGTTCTGCCGATCGATGAAAGAATGGCCGGGGGGAGACGGCTCAATGTCAGCAGCAGGACAGACGGTTTCCGGAAAACATTCCCCTGATTGACGTTTCCCTGGCAAGAATGATATTCAATGGCGAAAACGGGATCCCCATCATTTACAGGAGGAGAAATTTTGAAAAAAATGATCCAGTGGGTTCTGCTGGCCGGACTGTGCCTGCTGTTCGCCTGTTCGCCGGCTGAGGTGAAAACGGCGTCGGACCAGGCGGCGGATTACGATGTGATCGTGATCGGCGCCGGCGGCGGCGGTCTCGGGGCCGCGGCCAGGCTGGCCCTGGCGGGGAAAAAAGTGCTGGTTTTTGAGCAGCATGATAAAGTGGGCGGGTACATGACCGGTTTTTCCCGCGGGGATTATACTTTTGACGTATCCCTCCACGCCATGGACGGCCTTGATCCCGGCGGCCTTACCCATGGATGGTTCCAGGAACTGGACATTTACCGGCGCCTCAAGCCGGTCCGGCTGGACCCCATGTACCGGGCCGCCTTTCCCGGATTTGCCCTGGATGTTCCCGCGGACATTGAACAGTACCGGAAACTGCTGAAGGAAAAGTTTCCTCTTGAGGCCGCCGGTATTGACCGGCTGTTTGAAACCCTGGACCGGATCGAACTGACCTCCTCCGCCGGCTTGCAATACATGAAAGGCAATACCTGGGGCGCCATGTGGGAAGGCCTGAAGCATCCCCGGGCGATTCGCACCATGCGCAAATACTGGGATGTCACCCTGACCCAACTGCTGGATGAGTTTATTTCGGACCAGCGGCTGCGGTCTGTCTTCACGCAGCTCTCCTATTTTCTGGGTGACGGTCCGGACCGGATTTCGGCCCTGGTGTTCGCGGCCATGTGGAACAGCTACCACCGCCACGGCTATTACTATTTTGAGGGCGGCTCCCAGTCCGTTTCCGACGCCCTGGCGGCGGTGATCCGGGAGCACGGCGGGGAAATCCGGCTCAACACCCTGGTGAAAAAAATACTGATCGAAGACGGGCGGGCGGTCGGTGTCCGGACCAAAAACAACCAGGTCTGGCGGAGCCGTTGCGTGATATCCAACGCCAACGCGCCCGACACCCTGCTCAAGCTGGCCGGTCGTGATCATCTGCCGGAGGATTACGCGAAAAAAGTGGAAGCCATGGAGATCGCCGCTTCCGCCTTTGTGGTCTATCTGGGAGTGGAAGCCGACTATACGCCTGAGTTTCCGGCCAGGGTCCATGAACTGATGATCAACATTTCCGAAGACCCGGTGACCAACACTCAAGGAATGCGGGAAGGAAAGATCGAAAAAGTGCCATACGCCATCACCAACTACTCCATGGTGGACCCCGGGGCGGCGCCGGCGGGTAAAAACGTCATTACCCTGACGACGGTCCTTCCCTATGACTGGCTTAAAGGCTGGCATGAAGACGAAGGGCACAGCAAATACACGGCTTTCAAAAATTTCATAGGCGAAAAACTGATCGCCCAGGCCGAAACTTACCTGCCGGGCCTGAACTCCCGGATCGAAGTCATGGAAGTCGGATCGCCGCGTACCATGAACCATTACACCTTAAACCCCAAAGGCTCCATCCTGGGCTGGGCCAATACCCCGCAGCAGAGCATGCTCAATCGGCTGCCCCAGGAAACACCCATAGAAAATCTTTACCTGGCCGGGGCCTGGACCTTTCCCTGCGGCGGGCAGTCGGCGGTGATCATGTCCGGCATCCTGGCGGCGGACAAGGTCTTGAAAAAAATGTAGACCGGAGAACGACGGGAACATCGTCATGGATCGGCTCGATTGCCAGCGGGAGTACTGGGACGGCGTGGCGGCAAAGAAAACCTTCACCCATCCCCTGCGGACAGAGCGGTTGCGTGAACATGTTCCGCCGGCAGGGAAAATCCTGGATTACGGATGCGGCTACGGCCGGACCTGCGCTCTGCTGCGGGAAAACGGTTTTCGGGACGTGGTCGGGGTCGATATTTCGTCGGAGATGATCCGCCAGGGGCTTCGCCTCCATCCCGGACTGGACCTGCGGCACATCCAGGGCGGGCCGCTGCCTTTTCCGGACGCTTCCTTTGATGCCTGCATTCTCCTGGCGGTCCTCAACTGCATTCCCACGGATCATGGCCAGAGAGAACTGGTGCGCGAACTGGTCAGGGTTTTGCGGCCGGGAGGTATTCTTTATCTCAGCGATTATCCCTTCCAGAAGGACGCCAGGAACACGGAGCGGTACCGCCGTTTTGAAGCTGAATTCGGAAGATACGGCGTTTTCCGGCTTTCCGAAGGCGCCGTTCTCCGGCATCACGACATGGCCTGGATTTACGAACTGCTGCCGCCGTTTGATATCATCATGGAAGAAAACAGAGAAGTGCTGACCATGAACGGCAGCCGGGCGGCCATATTTCAGATCATGGCGAAAAAAAGGTAGAAGGTCGGGCTACGACCGTTTTCTCCCGGCTCTCTCGGCTATCCCCCTGATTTTATTCTCCCAGCGGGCAACGGTCGCCGGATGATAGGTTGCCGGTATGTCACGATAGGCCGTTTCGATCGCCCGGGCGTCCAGCAGCGCCCGGGCCAGTTTTAACAGCAGGCCGGGACGGGACCTGCCTCTGACGGCACTTTGCAGCCCAGTGATTACCTGAAATGGCGGTCGTTCGCCAGCAATAAAGGGCACTGCCAGGTCATGGATTTGAATAACCCCTTTTCTGAACAGCCAGGAGATGTCACTGGCCGAGAGCGACTGAAAGCAGATCCGCATCATATCCAGGCCGGCGAAAGCGGCGCCCTGGCCGGTAATATAGCGCCGCGGATAATCCCATAAAGAGGCGGGACCATTGCCGCCGGACCGGCCGGCATGAACGATAGCCTCTCCGGCCATATGACCGGCCAGCAGGGCCGGTGAAATGCCGCCGCCGTTGGCCGGGTTGATCTGACAGGCCGCGTCGCCCGCGACCAGGTAGCCCTCACCCGCCAGCCGGGTCCGGCAGCGCCTGGCGGGCAACAGCCCGCCACCACGGCGAACCGGCGCAAAAGAGGATAGCCCCAGCCTGTCTTTGAGGCCGCTTAAAAGCTTTTTGATGCCGCCGGCTCTCTGCGTCCGCGGAACGGCAACGCCTACATCGATCATATTCTCCCGGTAAATCATCGTCCAGGCCATGCCGCCGCCATATCCCATAAGGATCCGGTTGCCGGTGCGGCGCAGGGTATCCGCATCATTGACGGAGATGATCTCTTTTATCCCGATGAAAACATCACCGGGATTGACCGGATCGGCCCGGAAGGGATAGTCGTAAGGAACCCGTGAATCGATTACGGAATGCAGACCGCTGGCATCGACGACGACATCGCCTTTGATGACATCCGTCGCGCCGTTATTGGCGCCGGCGATACGGACGCCGGTAACCCGCGTTCCAGACAATTCCGGCCCCAGGATCGTGGTTTCAGTTCGGACTTCCACATGGGGATGCGGCTCGACAAGATCAAACAGCCACTGGCTCATCCGGCTCCGGTCAATGTACAGGTGGGGACAGGGTCGGTTTTCGAGATTGCCCGGGTCGATCCTATCCTTCATGTCCGGCGTGAAAAAGACCGGCAGGGATACCGGGCGCCATAACGCCGGCGGCGGCAGGCCCAGGCCGAGGCGCTGAAAAACATCTTTTTCCACCACATCGCACCAGTCACGACCGGGGTTCCCGCGTCGGCGTTTGTCGATCAGCAGGACGTTCAGCCCGCCGGCAGCCGCTGCCCTGGCGCAGGCAAGACCGGCATTTCCGGCGCCGGCGATAATCACATCGTATCGTTTCGGCATTATCCCCTGCTATTTGCTTATATAAACGCGCGGACGGCCCGGGTGATGGAGTCGGCGCGGATCCGGGCGGGGGAAACATACCTTCCGCCCAGCTCTTCCGCGATCCTTTCCGCCATGCCGAATCCGCCCCTGGTTTCATGTTCGGTGTTGATGACCATCGTTTTGATGCGGAGGTCGTTTTTAATGATCCGGGCCAGGGAAAAAATTTCGTCATATATCCGGCCGGCCCTTTCCATGGAGTAGGAAACGCCCGGGTTTGCCCCGACATTGGCCCGGCCGTCACTGACCAGGATCAGGAGAGGAAGTGTTCCGCCTTTTCGCCGGTCTCCGGACCTGGCCAGCCGGTATCCCTGCATCAGCCCGGCCGCCAGGGGGGTCTTGCCGCCGGCCGGCAGGTCGCGAAGCTTCCTCCTGGCCAGGTCAACGCTGTCCGTGGGCGGGAGCAGGATTTCTCCCTTCCGGTCCCTGAAAGCGATCATGGCGACCCGGTCCCGTTTCTGATAGGCCTCCAGCAGCAGGCTCAGAACGGCCCCCTTGGTTTCTTTCATCAGGCGCGTACCCATGGACCCGGACGCGTCCACCACGAAGATCAACAGGGTCCGGGTTTTGTGCTCCCGGATTTTTTCCCGGATGTCCTCCGGAGCGATGGTGACGGCCAGGGGTCCCCGCGGCCGGTTTTTCTGGTGGACGGCGGCGGCGCGGATGGTGGCGTCCAGGGCGATATCATGGCCGGTCCGGCATGAGGTAAAGCGGATGTATCGGCCCCGTTTGTCATCCGCCACGGACCGGTGACGCCGGCCCGCCTTTTGCCTTTGCCGGGCCGCCGTATGCCTGATCTCCCGGGTGGAAACGGTTATGGATTCGTCAATGCCGAACATCACGCCCTGTCCGCTCGAGGCCGGCGGGGGAAAATGCTCTTTCGCACTCCCTTCGCCGCCGGTTGCCGCCGGACAGGGAGAGGCTGAGGTGTCCGCTCCCTTATCCGGTGCCAGGTGACGGGGCCGGGCGGCATGTCCCGGCGCATCGGCGTGGCCAATACTTTCCGGACGCGGTTCCGTGACCAGGTGATCGGTTCCATTGTCTGAGGACCTTGCCCGATGGACCAGCGCCATCAGGAGAGCGGCCTTTATGTCCCTGTCGGTTACAGCCGGCCGGCCGGCATAGGCGGTCAGGGCCCGGGCCGCCTTGACCGCGACAATTTCCGCCCGGTGCCCGGCCGCGCCGGCCCGGATACAGGCGGCAACAACAAAATCGATTTGTTGATTTGAGACCGTCACGGAATCGTAAAGCCGCATCGCCTCAGCGAGGCGCCGCGCTTCCCGGCGTTGCTCCTCTTCCCACACGGCCTCAAAAGCGGCCGGGTCGCGGTCAAAGGCCTCCCGCCGCCGCAGCAGTTCCACCCTGAGGGACAGATCCCGGATGCCGGCAACATTCACGCACAGTCCGAAACGGTCCAGCAGCTGTGGCCGCAACTCCCCCTCTTCCGGATTCATGGTGGCCACCATGGAGAATCGCGCGGCGTGGAGGAGGCTGACGCCCTCGCGTTCTACCCGGTTGGTTCCGGCGGCGACGGTATCGGTGATCAGATCCGCCAGGTGGTCATCCAGAAGGTTGACCTCATCCACGTACAGGATGCCTCCGTGGGCCCGGGCCAGGATTCCCGGGTTGAATCGCTTTTGGCCCGCGGCCAGGGCGTATTCAAAATCCAGCCCGCCGACCAGGTTGTCTTCGGAAGCATTGACCGGCAGGGTGACGAACGGAAACGGGCCGGATGAGATATCCGACAGCAGACAGGCCAGGGCCCGGGCGCAGGTGCTCTTGGCCGTGCCCTTCTCTCCCCGGATCAGAACCCCGACACCACCGGGCACAATGGCATTGATGATCAAGGCGCGCTTGAGGTGGTCCTGACCGACGATGGCGGTAAAGGGAAATACTTGACGATGGTCGCGGCCCCGGGTCATGAGTCCGTTTCCGCCGCTGCCCGGACCCGGTCCATGTCCAGGCCGGTTTCGTCAAACGGATGGCGCCGCGCCCGGTGATACAGGGCCAGGGAGGCGGTACTCAAAACGTCTTCCAGGCCCACTTCGGTCCGTCCCTCCAGAGCGGCGCGGGTGACGGCCGCCTTCATCATGATCAGGTCGGCCCGGTGGCCGTCAACGCCGACTTCCAGAGCGATATTGGAAATCCGGGAAAGCATCCGATCGGAAATGGTTACCCGGGAAAGGCGGCCCCTTGCTTCCGCGATTTTTGTTTTCAGGCGCAGCTCGTCTTCCGCGAACCGTTTCAGGAAAGCGTCCGGGTCGACCTCAAAGTCGTGGCGGCGCCTGACCAGTTCCACCCGTTCCGATCTTTCCTTCAGGCCGGTAATGGCGGCGCACAGGCCGAACCGGTCCAGGAGCTGTGGCCGCAGATCGCCTTCCTCCGGGTTCATGGTGCCCACCAGGATGAAACGGGCCGGATGGGAAACGCTGACGCCTTCGCGCTCGACGATGTTCACCCCCATGGCGGCGCTGTCCAATAAAATATCCACGATATGGTCATCCAGCAGGTTGACCTCGTCAACATAAAGAATGGCGCGGTGGGCCTCGGCCAGCAGGCCGGGTTCAAAACGTTTTTCACCGGTTTGCAGGGCATGGGTCAGGTCCAGAGTGCCGGCCACCCGGTCCTCGGTGGCGTTGATGGGCAGTTCCACCACCCGGCCCGGCCGGGTCATCCGCGGTAGATTACCGCCGCGGGACAGGCACTGGGCGCAAAGATGGTCCCGGTCGTCCGGATCGCAGTTAAAGGGGCAGTCTTTGACCACGGTCACTTCCGGCAGAAGGGCCGCCAGGGCACGGACGGCCGTGCTCTTGGCCGTTCCCTTTTCGCCCCGGATCAGCATGCCGCCGATGGCCGGGTTGACGGCGTTAAGGATCAGGCCCAGCTTCATCTGGTCCTGGCCAACGAGGGCGGAAAAGGGGAAGGTGGGAAGCATGGTTTATCTTTAACCCTTCAAAGTCATCCCGCCGCCGCTGTCGGAATGGCGTTTGGCATGGCATCTTCCGTCATGAACTCCCGGATCCCGGCAATAATCCGGTCCGGTTCATCATCCTGAAGATAATGGCTGGCCGTGGCGATTTTGACCGACGGCGCGTGATTCGGCAGCAGTTCTTCGAATTTTTTGATGAACCAGGGTACGAAGACCGGGTCTTTCATACCCCAGATCACCCGGGTGCGGACATCCCAGCCGTCCAGGTTCCGGCGGGTTTGTTTCAGCAGACGGGCAATGGGGCCGAAGGGCCCGACGGGAATCTGGCGCACGGATTTCATGATGGCGGTCCGTTCGTGGGGCCGCTGGAAGGGATAAAGGTACCCGGCCATGGCTTTTTCGTTCAGCCGGTTTTTGTTGTGAATGCCCAGCCGCATGGATGACCTTAAAAAAAGATTCCAGTCCATGGCCATGCGTTTTCCCAGCACCGGAATTTTGTATGACCACAGATAGGGAAAGGCATGGGCCCCCAGGCATTGCATCACCTCGGCCGGGGTTTCCGGCAGAAAGCCGGTGGTGTTCATGGGAATCAGTCGTTTAAATCTCTCTTTATTGGCCGCGGCGTAACTCAATCCGATGATGCCGCCCCAGTCCTGGCATACCAGGGTGATATCTTTCAGGCCGAGCCGGTCCACGAATATTTCCAGCCGGCGGATGTGGGCCTCCATGGAATAGTCGGCCCGGGGCGGCTTGTCCGAAAGGCCGTAACCCAGAAGATCGATGGCCACGCAGCGGAAATTCTTCTTTAAATCACGGATCAGATGGCGATAGAGATATGACCAGGTGGCGTTGCCGTGGATCATGAGAATCGTCTCGCCCGCGCCCTCATCCACGTAATTGATCCGGTCGCCTTCGATGTCGATATAATGAAAGGTTACGGGAAAATCGTCGATGTCGGCCAGCCGGATGGCGCGGTCCGGCTCGACCCCGATCCGGAGTGACCGCCTGATCAGGCCATGAGCGCTTTGTCGCAGAAAACTTTTTACCGGATCGCGCCGCGCCACCACTTTGGGGGCGGACTTGTCCCCGGCAAACCGGATGATCTCCCAGGGCGGATCCGATTCCCGGGCGGTGTTTGTCGATTCCCGAAGCAGACGGCGGTAGATGAATTTCTGAATCAGCCGGTTGACCGGCCGGTAATCGCCGCAATATTTTAAAAACTCTTTTTCCACGGCCTCCGCCCGTTTTCTGACCGTTTCGTTGGGCGCCAGTTCTTTCAGGCTGTAATAGAGATCGCCCTGCATGTATTTGGACTCAAAGTAGCACCGGTCGGCCGCGGCCTGGAGAAACGGATTGGTCGAGTGCACCATGGTTTTGTATCCCTGCATCAGCACGTCGCTGATGTTGAGCAGGGAGGGGCCGTTGGTTTCGTACAGCTTTTTGTGGCACAGATCAAAATAGTGCCGGATCCGGCCGTCATCGAAGTTGGCATGCTTGAAAATCCGGTCGCTCCAGATCTGCACATGCTCAAAGGAGAAGTTGTCGTACAGCCTGTTTTCCTCCATCATGCGGTCGTACAGCATGGTCCCGGGACAGGGGGTCAGGGGGGCGACCTGGTAAAAATCGGGCTTTAAAGAAACAAAATAATCGATGTCCTCCTCAATGTTCTCCGGAGTGTGAAAGTCCAGCCCCAGAATGCTGGAAGCGATGATCTTGATGCCGTAGCGATGCAGGTCTTCAAAAACTTCACGGATATCTTTCCCGGCGCGTTTCTGAAACTGGTGAACGGAGGTGACCACATCGTCGAACTTGGATTCCACGCCGATCCACAGGGCGCCGATGCCGGCCATGATCAGCTCCTCGGTGGTGTACTGGGACACGGAGCGGATACTGGCAAAGGAGGAAATGTTCACCTTGCCGATGAGGCCTGCTTCCTGTAAGAGCCGGGCGAAACGCATCACGTAGGGCCGGTCGAGCAGAAAGTCTTCATTCCAGAGCATGTTATAAACGAACCGGTCCCGGGTGTACTTTTTCATGACGGTCTTGAGTGTTTCCACGGTTTGTTCGGGCGTGGACACGAATATCTTTTTAAACCGGAAAAAGGCCGAGGTGTTGCAGAATTCACAGGCGTTGGGACAGCCCAGGGCCACCAGGGTGGAGGTGGTGGGCATGGCGGCGATATTTTCCATGCCTCTTACCGTCGACAGGGCCGGCGGCATATGCAGCTGGGTGATGGGCTCGCCGGGGTCCTGGCCGAGAATATTCCGGAAAAAACCGACCCCTTCCTCCCGGCAGACATAATCGGCATTGTCCAGGATGAATTGCGCGTCATTGTCCGGATCATGGGGCGGGGGATGGTACAGGGTGGATACCCCGTATCCGCCCAGCACGATTTTGCTTTTGGGGGAAATTTCTTTGATGATCCGGACCATTTTCGCGATCCGGGGAATATGGACCGTCACTACCTGGAGCCCGATATAATCATATCCTTTCTGAAGCTCCTTCCGGAAGACGGCTTCGTCGGGATGTTCGAGAATCACCGCCGGAACCTTGATGTTTTCGGCGATGAGATAGAACGCAAAGGTGGAAAAGAAGCCCCGCAGAGAAAAAGGCCCCTGGCCCCGGGTCAGGCGGGCCCCGAAAAGATCGGTCATGTCTTCGCCCCAGCCGAGATCATAGGGGCCGATGGCATTGGTGAGCAGTACGGTGGTCATGATTATCCTCCGGACGCCTGATGAGATAGAAGGATACTGCTGAAATGAATGTACATTTTAACTAAAAAGAGGCGTTGTGTCAAAGGCGTTTCGCGTTTTATCGCGCTTGCCTCTTTATTTAAAATCCTGTTGCCTTTGTATCCGCCCGGCGTCTCCATTGACTTCGATCATTTCATCAGGCGCCATCAGGGCGCAGGCGTTGGCCACGCCGGTGACGGCCGGGATGCCGTACTCCCTGGCCACGATGGCGGCGTGGGAGAGCATGCCGCCGGTCTGAACCACCAGGCCGGCGATCAGGCCGAAGACCGGCGTCCAGCCCGGATCGGTGTTGGGCGCCACCAGGATATCCCCGGCGCGCACGGTCCGAAGTTCATCCACGGAGCGGACGATCCTTGCCGGGCCCCGGGCAAGGCCGGGCGAGGCTCCGGTTCCGGAAAGGATGCCGGCCGGGGGATGAAGGGGCTCCTCCGGGGGCGGGCAGGGCTTGTCGTCCATGATCCATTCCGGCGGCAGGGTTTTGGAATCCGCCTCGAACCGGGCCCGGCGACGGTCCAGTCCGTCCGGGGCAGCCGCTTTTCCGGTCCAGGTTTTCCCCAGTTCGTCATAAGTTAAAAAGAAAATGTCGTCGGGCTGCCGCAGGACGCTTCTTTTGACCAGCCGGTTGGCGACTTCTAGCAGCACATGCCGCATGTCCGTTAAAATGTAATCCAGGGCGTATCGCTGATTTTCCCGGTACTGGGTATAGGCCCGGGCCAGCTTCAGAAGGCGCCGGGCAGCCGCTCGTTTCCACCAGCCGCCGGGGTTCTGACCGATCTCGTCCAGCCAGCGGGCTTCAAAGTCGTTGTGATGGGGCTTTTCATCCGCGGCTTTGCCGGAGGCGGCCAGGGCCAGAACCGGCCCGATGACCAGGGAAGGGTCGTCCATCCAGCGGGGCAGATGCAGTTCCCGGGAGCTGCCGCGATGGCCGTGCTCGGCGATGAACTTCTCCAGGCGGGCTGCAAAATCTCCGGCCCCGGGCAGGGCCTGGATTTCATCCAGCGTCGGCGTGGCCGGGCGGCCGGCGGCCAGGGCCATCAGGGCCGGCACCTGCGCTGCTTCACGGCCGAGAGCCTTCATTTCTTCATTTACCCGTCGGGTGGTGTTGCCGGCCGGGTCGATCAAAAGCATTTCCAGGAAATGGCCTTCCGGGTCGGAAAAGGCGTCAAAGGAGGTCCACTTTTCCGTGATCCAGGCGCAGGCCAGCTTGGTGGCCATCAGGTACGAGGCCAGGCCCCAGCGGATAAAACGAAAATGCGCGCGGCCCATCCTGTCGCCGGCCTTGAGCCGCTTCCACAGGGCCCGGTCATCCAGACGGGTCAGGTCGTCGGAAAGCCGCGGCTTCAGTTTTTTTCGGACGCGCCGGGTATATCCGGGCAGCTTTTTGTAATGGGAAAGAATGGAAGCGTGGCGGTCGGCCAGCCGGGACCGGACGGCGCTGGCCATCAGGACCAGGGGGCGGAACTTCAAATCCGGCAGCTCGGGCCGCCAGTAGGGCGGAATCCAGCCAAGCATTCTTTCGATCCGCAGCGGCGGAGGAACCAGGGTCAGCAGCCGGTACATGTATTCGGAATTGAAGTACACATGACTGTGAATCCGGGCAAAGGGCGTCACGTCCCGGAGAAAATTCCAGCCGTTGATCCGGGCCAGGTCGGCCATGTAATCTTCCCGGATCCAGCGGCCCAGGAAGGTGTACTGCAGGTCGGTGGTGGCCTCGGCCCAGAACTCGTCCCCCCAGGCCCGGGTCCAGACTTTGGCCGGCCGGCGGATGGTGGTAATGGGCCGGGTCTGGAGCAGCCAGAGGGTTTCGCCGTCAAAGGCCCATTCCGCGTCCTGAGGCGACCCGAAGAACCGTTCCAGTTCGCGGGCCAGGCGGGCAAAGGCTTCCTGTCCGACCTGGTTGAGGCAGTTGACCGGGTTGGCCGTCCGCTCCGACATGATCTTCCCGCCCCGGGACAGCTCCAGGCGGTCCGGCGCCCGGCGGCCGGCCACCAGGTCTTCGCCCAAGCCCGGCACGCCCTCTACCACGATGCGGTCCTGGTCCGGACGGACGGGGTGCCGCGTGAAGAGAACGCCGGCGCACCTTGCCGGCACCATTTTCTGGAGGATGACCGCCAGGGAGGGTTTGCCGTCACGGCCCAGGTCCGCTCGGTAGGACTCGGCCCGGGTGGAATAGACCGATTCCCGGCATTTGGTCACGCACTCGAAAATTCCGGCAGCGGGAACATTGAGAAAGGTGTCGTGCTGGCCGGCAAAGGAGGCCTCGGCCCCGTCTTCATCCGCGGCCGAGGAGCGCACCGCCCACAACAGGTCCGGCCGGTCGTGGGGTTTGATGGCCCGCTCGATGAATCGTTTGACTTCGGGAATCTCGATCCAGTCCAGATCATTGAGCAGGGTCGTCGGCAGCACCGCCCCGGCCGGAACGTCGAATCCGGCCCGCATGAGCCGGACCAGGTTGGCGCCCTTGCCGCCCAGCAGGGATATGTCCGGAGGCGTATCCGGTGAAAGAGGCAGCCAGAAAGGGCCTTCCTTGTCAGCCGTCATGGTGTCGTCCGCCGGCATGCCGCCGGGTTAAAAGTAAAGAGGAAATTATGGTATTATCATATTCCTTCTGGACAAATTATCCACGCAAAAACAAAACGGGCTTTTTAAAAAAATGAAGGTGGAATAAATTTGTTGACAGGGGGACAGGAAATACACATACTAAAGTATCTGACTTGGGTATGTATAATTCGTATCAGGGGAGGGCATATGACCATCAAAGATTTTACGGGTAAGAAATGTTTCATCACCGGCGCGGCCAGCGGCATCGGCAAGGCCACGGCTACGGTTTTTGCCGGGCTGGGCGCCCGCCTGTTTCTGACCGACATCAACCGGGCCCAGCTGGAATCGGTGGTCGCGTCGATAAAAGAAAAGGGAGGAACCGTTGTCGCCTGGGACGCTTTCGACATATCGGACCATGACGCGGTCCGGCAGTTTGCCGAGAAAATCCAGCAGGAGTCCGGTCCCATGGACATTGTCATGAATATCGCCGGCACGTCCACCTGGGGATCGGTTTCCAGCTTGAAGCATGAGCACTGGAAAAAGATGATTGACATTAACCTGATGGGGCCGATAAACGTTATCGAGTGCCTGCTGCCGGCCATGGTGGCGGCGAAAAAGGGCGGGCACCTGGTCAATGTTTCCTCGGCCGCGGGCCTGATCGCCATGCCCTGGCATGCCGCCTACAGCGCCAGCAAGTTCGGCCTGCGGGGCGTTTCCGAGGTGCTGCGCTATGACCTGCGCCGATACCGGATCGGGGTCACCGTGGTCTGCCCGGGCGCGGTGAAAACGCCCCTGGTGGCAACGGTCCAGATCCTCGGCATCGAACGGAACCACCCGGAAGTGAAAAAGCTGGTGGGGCGATTTGAAAAACACGCTGTCACCCCGGAAAAAGTGGCCCGGGACATCATCAGCGGGATACGGAAAAACCGGTTCATGGTGATTACCTCCCCGGACATCAAACTGATTTACTGGCTGAAAAGAAAATTTTTCATCGCCTATCACATCACCATGATCCAGATGAACAATCTGCTGATGCATTTTTTTTCCAAAGCCAGGATACGAGAGTAGCGGAAGGCTTCAGCCTTCCAGAATAAAATCGTAAGGACCGATACAAAATGAGCAAAACCCATTTAAAAGAACGGCTCATGGGTTCCGCCGGTAGCATGGTGGACGACATTTTCCTGCTTCCGCCGAGAATTGCCAATCCTTTCCGGCCGCGCAGGAGAATCAGCCGCGAGGCCTATGAGCGGCAACTGGATTTTTACATCACCAGCGGATACGTCGACCGCCCGGAAACTTTTTTCACCTTCCCGGCGGGCACGCCCGCCTATACCATTGTGGACCGGCGGCCCTATTATGACGGCGAGAGCCAGCTCATCCGGTATGAAAGCGGGTACACGGCCAGAAACCCCCTGATCCGGGAAAAGTATCATGCCTTCGACGCCAACCGGACAGGGTACCTGGTGCGCTGGACCCACGGCGAACGGGGGCGCAAGACCGTCCTGTGCCATCACGGCTACATGCTCGGAGAGCCCCGGCAGGCGAGAAGAATGTTCAAGGTCCGGCAACTGTTCTCAACGGGCCTGGACGTGGTTCTCTTCATCGCTCCTTTTCACTGGAAGCGGAGCGCCGGGCCCCTGATGCAGCGGGGCATTTACCTGCAGCCGGACAACGTGGTCATGACCTGCGAGTGCGTCGGGCAGAACATGCATGACCTGTACGGCGCCTTCCGGATCCTGTCGGACCTGGGCTCCTCGAAAACCGGCCTGATCGGCGCCAGCCTGGGCGGTTACAACACAGCCCTGTTCATCAGCCTGACGGACGTTCCCGCCTTCGGCGCCATGATCGTTCCGGCCGTTAATTTCAGCATGCCCCTGGGACCGGACACGGCCCGGCACGCCTTTGCCGTTGACGACCGCCTCCGGCAAAAGATTCAAAGCGTCTGGGAACTGCACTCGCCCCTGAATTTCATGCCCAAAATTCCGGCTGAAAAAATCCTGGTGGTGGCCTCCCGCAGCGACCGGTTGTGTCCCTTTGAATACGTGCAGGCCCTGTGCGACAAGTGGGGTGTAAAAAACAGGCATTTTCTCACCGGCGGGCACTGGCTCATCTTCAACCGCCAGGAGCGGGGCCGGGCCTGGTATGCGTTTCTCGAGGACATGGGGTTCCTGGATGGAAAAGCCGGGGGGTAAGGGAACAAGGTGAAAGGTTTAGGGTTCAGGGTATAAGGTGCAGGGTACAAGGTGTGAGGTATAGGGTGTAAGGTTCAGGGTATAAGGTGTAATGGGTGCAACGATGGGGCGACCGGCGGTCGCCCCATCGGTTATCGTGTTCGTATCCCCTCAAAGACAAACAGCGCCTTGCTGTTGGCCGCCTCAACCAGGCTGTAGGCCCCGTTGTTCAGGCACCAGTCGAAGATAACGCCCCGGTACAACTGCACCAGTGTTTCCGTGATGGTGTCGGCGCTCTGGTCTTTGCGGATATCGCCGCTTTTCTGCCCTTCCTTTACTAAAGAGAGGATGATCTTGTAGAGGCTGAAACTCTTCGAGGTCAGGAACGATTTGTTTTTACCCGCGCCGGTTTCCACGTGATACACCAGCTTAACCGCCTTCCACCCGATCTCCTCCAGCTTGCGCATGGCATACAGTTGAAAGGCATACATCTTATCGAAAACGCTTTTGGCCTTTTTAGAATCCGCCAGGACTTCATCGTAACTGGCGTCAAGATACATGAAATTTTCGACAATGACCTGGTCTTTTGACTTGAAGTGGGTGTAAAAGGCGCCCTTGGAAACGCCTATTCTCTCGCAGATATCGTCGATGGTGACGTTTTCATAGCCGCGCTCGTTAAAAAGCGCCAGCGACGTCTCGAAGAGTTTCTGGCGGGTTTCTCTTCCCTGAAGTTTCCGTTTAGTGAGCTTTTCTCCGGGCATCAATTCATATCCAAAAGTTATCCGCAGGGTATTTCTTGAAAAAAGAGATTTCTCCTTTTGGTCGAAATGACATGGCGACCAACAGGGGTAATTCCTCTTAGAAGCAATAACAAAAAGGCTTGATCCGTGTCAACCGTCTCCGTCCGATTCCGCGCGTTCCCCACGGTGCCGCCGGCGGCAAATGTCCGGGCCAATGTAGGGGAAGGCTTTAGCCTTCCAGAAGCACGGCACGGCGCGCCGTGCCCCTGCCGGCACCCCCCTACATGCTGTAAAGCGCCATGGCCGCCATTCTCGGCACATGCGGGATCAGGGCCAGGGGCCCCAGCCGGGGGATAAAAAGGCGTTCTATCACCCCTACGCCTTTCTCACCGTCACACGTACAGGCGCCGAAGGTCTCGGTGATCATGGCGCCGTCCTTGTACAGCGGCCACCAGGCGGCGGCGGTAAGCGTCACCGTTCTGGCCGGTCCGCCCGCGGGAACGATTTCCATCCGGGCGCCGGAAGGCTTTCTTCCCAGGGGATCGCCCTGCCACTCGATATTTGCGCCGACCAGGTCCCGGGTGCTGCCGGCGTCGGCCACAAACCCGCAGGTCGCGGCCGGCGGGCCGGAACCCAGGCGCCAGTAATTAAACGCCCAGCCGGATTCGAACTGGGCGCTGATCCAGGTCCAGGAACCCACCCCGGCCCAGTGCCGTGGGCCCCAGCTGTGGTCCCGCTGCCCCCGGCCGCTGATAGACAGGTCCGTCCGGCCGAAACGGATCCGGCCGGATATCCGGCCGGCCTGTTCATAGTGGCTGGCCGCGGCGGACGGTCCCGTCTCCATGGCGACCTCCGGGTAGAAGTAGGGCGGCGTTTCGGCCGCATAGGTCAGGTCCAGGTCCACCCGCCGGGTTTTCAACGACAGCCGCCACTCCTCCATGGGCGAACGGCAGACAAAACAGAGCCCGCCCGTGCGGAGCTGGTGCGGCGGCCGGATGGCCACGGCCGGGGACGAGAGCTTTCTGCCCAGGGCCGGGTAAAGCAGGGCCGGCTTGCCGTTGACTGAAGCCAGCAGCAGGCCGTCGGCCCGGTTCCGGGACGGCCGATAGCCGATGCGGGTCAGGCCGTACACGTTCCGCTGGGCGTCGGCGAAATTAAAATACCAGGACTCCTGCCAGAAAGGGTCGTCGGTAGGCGGGTGTTCCTTTTCCAGGGCAATCGGGTTTTCGTTCATGGTTTTTGGCCGGCAGATTGATGTTCTAAATACGGGGTTACGATATCACACCCGCTGCCCGCATTCAATGCCCGCCGGCCGATGAATCCAGCGACCTCGCAGGGGAGCCTTCCTCCATTATTGAAATCATAGGGCCGAAAAATTGACACCAACGGCCAAATGCGATAAATTTTCGTTCAATTCATGGGGGTGGGGTTGGCCGCAATGGCTGGCCTCTCAACTTTCCACTTATTATGCAGCCGGCCTGGTCCTTCATCCGTTAGCTCGCGGACAAGATCGATGAAGGCTTCACCACCCACATGCGGGCTATTGCCCGGGAAAACCCGCCCTTCGTTATCGCTTCTCTTTGACGACATAATAGATTATGCAAGTCGTCGTTTATGACGAAAAAAAAGAAAATATTATTGCATATCGTCATAATTTACGATATATGAGCTCCTATTAAAGGAGTGTTTTGGATGAAGATTGAAGGATTATTGACGGACGAGGCGATTCTGGCGGAGCTGGGCGGGCGCCTGGCCCAGCGCCGGCTGGAACTTCAGCTTACCCAGGAGATGCTGGCGGAGCAGGCGGGCGTGTCAAAGCGGACCGTGGAGCGCATAGAGGCCGGGGCCACGACGCAGATGTCCACGATGATCCGGATTCTGCGGGTACTGGAGCTGTTGGATCGGCTGGAAATACTGGTGCCCGAGGCCGGACCGCGGCCCATGGATTTGATCAAACTGAAAGGCAAGGCTCGGAAGCGGGCCAGCGGCAAGCGGAAGTCCACGGATGCGGGGCCGTGGCAATGGGGTGACGAAACGTGAGCACAACGGCAAAAGTCAACCTGTGGGGACGCACGATCGGCGCGGTGGCGCTGGCAGACAACGCCGCGGCCGCGACGTTTGAATACGACCCGGCGTTTATCAGCAGCGGTATCGAGGTGGCCCCGCTGATGATGCCGCTATCCAGCCGGCTCTACTCCTTCCCGTCGCTGCGACCGGAAACCTTCCACGGTCTTCCGGGACTTCTGGCGGATTCTCTGCCGGACCGATTCGGCAATGCCTTGATCGATGCCTGGCTGGCCCGGTCCGGGCGCGGGCCGGAATCGTTCAACGCGGTGGAGCGACTCTGCTATACGGGTACGCGCGGCATGGGCGCGCTGGAGTATGCGCCGGCAACCCGGTTGGGAGGACCCGGCGCCTTCCGTATCGAAGTCGACCAACTGGTAAAGCTGGCTTCGGAGGTGTTGACCCACCGCAACAACCTGCGGGGATGGCTCGACAAAGAGGGGAAGGAAACGGCGTTGCGGGACATCCTGCGGGTCGGCACTTCCGCGGGCGGAGCGCGGGCCAAGGCGGTGATTGCCTGGAATCCGAAAACGAACGAAGTCCGCTCCGGGCAGGTGAAGGCGGGCAGCGGGTTTGAATACTGGCTGATGAAGTTTGACGGGGTCAGCGGCAACAAGGACAAGGAGCTGGAGGACCCCAGGGGATACGGCGCCATTGAGCATGCTTATTACCGGATGGCGACAGACGCGGGAATCACCATGAGTCCGTGCCGCCTGTTTGAGGAGAACGGGCGCCGTCATTTCATGACCAGGCGGTTCGACCGGCTGGATGGCGGCGGCAAGCTGCACATGCTGTCGCTTTGCGGTATGGCGCATTATGATTTCAACCAGGCGGGCGAATACGGCTACGAGCAGGCGTTGCAGGTCATCCGCCGGCTGGGCCTGCCCATGGCCGCCGTCGAGGAGCAGTTCCGGCGGATGGTATTCAATATCGTGGCCCGCAACCAGGATGACCACGTAAAAAATATTGCTTTCCTGATGGACCGGTCGGGAAACTGGTCTCTCTCGCCCGCGTTCGACATGACCTACAGCTATCAACCAAGCGGAAAATGGACGTCGAGCCATCAAATGACGATGAACGGCAAGCGGAGTGAGTTTGCGCTGGAGGATTTCAAGGCGTGTGCCAGGAGCGCTTCAATGAAGCGCGGGCGTGCGGAAACGATCATAAATGAGGTGAGGGCTGTCGTCGCGCGATGGCAAGACTATGCGGAAGAGTCGCGCGTGATTCCGGAGCAGCGGGATAAAATACAAAGGGAATTAAGAATTAAGAATGGAGAATTAAAAATTAGGAATTAGGAATTAGGAATGGAGATTTGGGGAGGAGGGATCAGGGATGAAGACCGACAATCCAGTACAGACAAAAGCTTACGCGTTTGCTTTGCGGATCGTGAAGCTGTATCGATATCTATGCGATGAAAAGAGGGAGTTTGTTCTTTCGAAACAGATGGTGCGCAGCGGTACGTCGATTGGTGCGAATATTGAAGAGGCCATCGGCGGTCAGTCAAAGAAGGACTTTCTCTCTAAGATGAGCATTGCCTACAAGGAAGCCCGCGAAACGCATTACTGGCTGCGGTCGCTCCGTGATTCAGACATTATTGGTGCCGAACACGCTGATTCAGTGATCGAAGAGTGTAACGAGCTTCTCAGGCTTTCCGGCTCCATAATCCGAACCACAAAGTCCAAAATTTCTAATTCGTAATTCCTGATTGATCATTTCTCATTCAGATTTGCATAAGAGAAGGGTGCCCAATATGAAAGCAATGGTTACAGGCGGAGGTGGTTTTCTGGCCGGGCACTTGATCGATAAACTGGTAACCGCCGGACACTTTGTCCGGGCGGTTGAGCTTCCGGGGCGGGATGTCCAGCGACTGGAAGGCCTGGATGTGGAAATTATACCCGGGGATTTATGCGATCCAGACCTTGCCGCGCGGACCTGCGAGGGCATGGATGTTGTCTTTAATCCCGCCGCCCTGGCCGCACCCCTCGGTCCATGGAAACGGTTCTGGTCGATCAACGTCGAACTTGTCGAAAATGTAATAGCGGGTTGTAAAAAGTCGGGCGTCAAGCGCCTGGTGCATGTCAGTTCTCCCTCTGCTGTTTTTGATGGCAGTGACCACTTCAACGCTGACGAGACGCTTCCCTACCCGAAAAAGTTTCTGAACTATTATTCCGCGACCAAAGCTGAAAGCGAAAAGCGCGTCCTGGCGGCTAATGGTAAAGACATTGAAACCGTCGCGATCAGACCACATGCGATCTGGGGGCCAAGAGACCGCACCCTGTTTCCGCGCATTATCGAGAGGGCCAAATCTCGCCGTCTCGTTCAGGTAGGAGACGGGACCAATATCATCAGTACGCTTTATGTTGAAAACGGTGCCGATGCCCTGATACTGGCGGCCACCGCTGATAGAGCACCGGGTAAGGCCTATTTTGTGACGGATAAAGACACCGTCAATCTGTGGGATTTTTTAAGACGTATTATTAACGATTTGGGTTTGCCACCAATCAGAGCCAGAATTCCTTACCCGCTTGCGTATGCCCTTGGCGCCGCTCAAGAGGCACTATGGACAGCGCTGAAGTTAGCCGGCGAGCCGACCATTACCCGTTATTCCGCTGCCGAACTCGCAAAAAATCACAGCTATTCCATAGATCGTGCCCGTTCCGATTTGGGTTATGAGCCAAAGATTTCGCGTGAAGAAGGGCTGCAACGTTTTTATGCCTGGGTCAGGAACAATTTGCTTTGACCTTAGACATATCAGCAGCAAGAGAAAACAGCATGTTAAAAAAACCAATAAGAATCGCCATTATGTCTGTTTTTGTCTTCATTGGGCTTACGGTTATTCTGGTGACAATAGGGGTTGTAAACATCCTGTATCTGACCATCGGAATAAAAGGAGGCGCAAACGGCATTTTTTTCGACAGGCATGACCGTCTATACATTGCCTCCTTTTTGGGTGGTGCTATTCATGTTATGGATACCAAAACCGGAAAGATTCTGGAAACCCTGGATAAAGAAGAAGGTGTTGACGGGCCTGATGATGTGGAAGTTACACCCGATGGCGACAAATATTATACGGACATTTTGCAGGGGAACATTTGTCGTCGTAAAGCCAACGGTGACGTTACAAAACAGCATATCGCAATCGGGGTAAACTCAATTGCGCTATCAAAAGAGGGCCGGGTTTTTGTCGGACTGGCAATTTTAGGTGATTCTTTATATGAAGTCGATCCTGATTTGAAAAGGCCGCCTCGTCTTATTTCCGGACCCCGGGGACAATTTAATGGATCGGATTTCGGGCCGGACGGCCGTTTATATACAGCCTTAAACCTTGCCGGAAAGATTATTTCCACCAATGTTGATGCCGACAATCCGGCGACAACTGACCTTGAATGCGATATTAAAACGGTGGCTACGGGTTTACCGACGGTGGCAGGTATTAAATTCAATTCAAAAGGGGAAATGTATGCATCCACATTTCTGGGCAATATCTGGAAAATAGAACCTGCAACCGGCGCCAAAGAACTGGTAGCGGATGTCGGCTGTATTGGTATCGATAATATAGCCATTGATTCCAAGGACAACGTATTTGTATCAAACACATTAAACGGGCTGATCTATGAGATACTGCCTGACGGGGTGACACGACCTGTTAAGGGGTGACACGGGCAACTGGTTGCCCGTGCCCGAAGGGCAAGAGGTCTGCCTGGCTGTTTTCAAGAATTTGACCGGGGCCCCGGTAACCCCGCCAAAGCGGGGCGGGGGCCACCCGCGCAGGTTATGTAAATTCTTCGCATGGAGCACGACATGAAGATTCCACCATACTGGGCCAGGGCGCGATACGAGGGAAGAGACCGGCAGGGGGATTTCCGGCAGTATGTCGCCTGCGGCTGGTCGTTTTCGTCGCTTCTGGAGGCCAGGAACCAGGCGTCGGCGCGGGTGAAGCGGATTTTCGAGCTCTTCTCCGCCGGGCAGAAACCGGATTTCTACGAATACCACGACCGGCCCATCAAGGAGGAGATCATCGAGGAGATCAAAGATGCTGGTGAGCCGGTTGCGGTTATAACGCGCAACCGGTACGGCGCCCTGGTCTTAAACTGCGCCAATGCCCTTTTTGTTGATGTGGACTTTCCAAAGCCGTCCCTGTCCGGCCTGCTGTCGAATATCGTTTGGGCTTTCAGGCGCAGGAGAGGTCAGGTGGAGGCGCCGGGTTCCAATGTAGCCGGGATCCGCAAGGTGGAAGCGTGGGCCGGCCGCAACCCCGGCCGCGGTTTCCGACTTTACCGCACCAAAGAGGGCCTCCGCCTGCTGTTCACGGACCGGCTGTACGATCCCGCCTCTGAAGAAACCGCCGCCATCCTCGCTGAACTGGAAGCCGACCCCCTGTATGTCCGGCTCACTCAGAAGCAGGAATGCTTCCGCGCCCGGCTGACCGTTAAGCCATGGCGCTGCGGCATTCCCCGCCCGCCCAGCGCTTTTCCCTGGGATAGCCCCAAAGAGGAAGCCGTCTTCCGGCAGTGGGAGGCCGACTACACCCGACGCGACGCTGAATTCAAGGTGTGCGAACTGATCAGGGCGTTCGGCCCGCCCGCAAAGATCGGCGCGCTGAAGACTATCGTTGACGTTCACGACCGGGGCGCGAAGATTAACGCTAACGCGCCGCTGGCTTGAGAATTGAAAATAATAACCAGGCCGCTTTCAACTCGGAAGCGTGATCAAGGAGAGCATATGTCGCTTAAAATCAAGACCATCAACCCAGTCAAAGACGTTTATATCATAGCTCCTGTGGGACCCATTAGCTACGACACCTACCCTGTTCTGGAAAAAGAAACCCAGCGCGTCATAAAAAAGTCGCCTGTCAAGGTCGTGCTGGATATGACCGGTGTCGATTACATAAGCAGCATGGGTATCCGCGTCATACTGGCTGCCTTAAAAGCCCTCAACACCATCAAGGGCGAACTCGTGCTGGTCAACCTGCAGCCCCAGATCAAAAAGGTGTTTGAAATCATCAACGCCATGCCTTCCGTGCAGATATTTGAAAACATCGCCGAGATGGACCGGTATCTTGACGCCATGCAGCGCCAGGCGCTGGCCGGGGACGAGGATGAGTAGTTTCTGAATACCGGTAGCCGGATCCGGATTACAATCTGAGCACACGCCGCCTTCGGGCCAAACGGCAATCCTTTGAAGCGTCCATGAAAGAGAGGCTGGATGAAACGGCACAATATGCTTACGGCAGGCGGCATCATCGGCGCCGCCGCCTGGTTTACCCTCTGTGATAAGTTCTTTCACATCGACAACAATATTCTCATTTATTACGCCAGGCCCCTGGACGTCATTTTCAAGGGCCAGTCCCTGTGGACGTTCCCCATCTTCTTCTGTGCCACTGCCGGCTTTTTCCTGGCCACCCGGCCATTGGCCGCTTCATGGAAGCAGAATCCAGGTTATCTTGCCCTGGCGATCAATATCATCGTGTGTACCCTGGCGTATTACGGATCAGGGGTAATGGGAAATTCGCATCCGATGGTCTACTTCTGGATCGTCCTGGCGGTCTGGACAGGGCGCATCCTGTTTGAGCGCGAGCACCGGGCAACGGCGATCAAAGCCGGCCTGCTCATGGGCTTTCTGGGCTGCTTCTGGGAAGGGGCCACATCCAAGCTCGGCTACTTTGACTACCATTACACCGACATCTTCAACGTTCCGCTGTGGCTCTTCGCGGCTTATCTCCACGCCGGGTTTCTCATGCTGGAGCTGCAGAGCTTAAGGGAATTATTCAGGCGCCGGGATTCCGCTGCCGGGAGGACATGACACGATGAGCAAAGAGACCTTTTCAGAACGCGTGACGCTCGGCCGGACCGGGCTGAAAGTGAGCCGCATCGGGCTTGCCGGCGGGTACAAGGTGCCGGAACATGCCGTAGAGCGCGCTTTTCACGAGTATGGCATCAACTACTTCTACTGGGAGATGCGCCGGCCGGGGATGAAGCAGGCGCTCCTCAACCTCGCCAAATCCCGGCGGGACCAGATGGTGATCGCCGTCCAGTCTTACGATCATTTTGGCTTCTGGCTGAAGCACTCATTGGAAAAAGCGCTGCGCGCCTTGAAGATAGAGTGCGCGGATATTTTCTTCCTGGGCTGGTTCAACCGTATGCCCTGGAAAAAGGTGCTCGAGGAGGCGGCCAGGCTCAAGGAACAGGGCAAGTTCCGCTTTCTCGGCGTGACCGGCCACAACCGGGCCTTTCACGGCGAGATGATCCGGCGCCCGGATTCGCCCTTTGACGTTCACCAGGTCCGGTACAATGCCGCGCACCGCGGCGCGGAAACCGAAGTGTTCGCAAACCTGCCGCCGGTCCGGCCCGGCATCACCACCTACACGGCCACCCGCTGGGGCAAGCTTCTCAATGCCGGCAGCATGCCGCCCGGGGAAAAGCCGCTGACAGCCGCGGAGTGCTACCGGTTCGCGCTCTCTCACCCGGCGGTGGACCTGTGCCTGGCCGGCCCGAGGACTGAGGAGGAAATGGAACAAGGCCTCCGGGCCCTCCAGGCAGGCCCCCTGTCAGCCGAAGAGGCCGCCCGTGTCCGCCGCATCGGCGATCACGTGCACGGATGGAAATGATTGCCGGCGCCTGTGATCCTATGACGCAAACAGGCGGCGGTGGCGGGCAAACACATCCCGCAGGGACCGGGACAGGGTGTCGTGGCAATCCTGCATTTCTTCGTAGACAAGCCTGTTTCCTGAACGCGGGCAACAGCGCGTCGATTCGTCAAGTCCCACCCAGGCATCGGTGATATCGGCTATGGAGGCGTGTTGCCCTGGTTGCGAATGCCAGGCCCAGGCCGCCTGGATGGCCGCGCCCAGAGCCGCGCTTTCATTCTGGGTGGTGCACACGACTTCGGTCTGAAACACGTCCGCCATGATTTGCCGCCAGACCGGGCTGTTCCCGCCCCCGCCGGTCAGCCGGATTTCCGCCGGCTTTATGCCCAGGGCCTTTAACCGTGACAGGCCGTAGCCCATGCCCAGGGCCACCCCTTCCATGGCGGCCCGCGCGAAATGGGCGGGTGTGGCGTTGGCCTGGCTCTGGCCGAACCACACCCCCGACCCGTCCGGAACATCCGGCACGCGCTCGCCTTCAAAATAGGGCAGCAGCATCAACCCGGCCGAACCCGGCGGTACCTGCCCGGCCAGCCGGTTCAATTCGTCGGTGGAAAGGGAAAACAGTTTTTTCACCAGTTCCGTGGCCACGGTGGCATTCATGACGCACAGCAGGGGCAGCCAGTGGCCGGTGCTGTCGCAGAAGGCGGCGATCTCACCGCCGGGATCAATGACCGGTGACGGGCTGAAGGCGTAAATCGTTCCGGAGGTGCCGATGCTGGCGGTGACGATTCCCGGCCGGACGTTGCCAGTGCCGATGGCACCCATCATGTTGTCGCCGCCGCCGGCGCTGACCAGAACGCCCCGGTCCAGGCCCAGGGCTTCGGCAGCCTCGACCCGCAGCTGGCCGCAGGGCTCCCATGATGGGAAGAGTCCCGGCAGGCGGCTATCCAGCAGCGGGTCGACGGCGGCAACAGCCGGCCGACAGAACTGCCTTGAGCGGATGTCCAGCAGGCCGGTGCCGGAGGCGTCCCCCCACTCCATGCGGCGCTCGCCGGTCAGCCAGAAGTTGATGTAGTCATGGGGAAGCAGGACGGCGGCCAGCCGCTCATAATTTTCCGGTTCGCGCTCTTTCATGTAAAGAATCTTGGAGGCCGTGAACCCGGCCGGCAGGGCGTTGCCGGTCAGGGCGATCATGGCGTCCGGACCGCCCAGGGCGCCGACAATTTTCCCGGCCTGGGCCGCGGTGGCAGTGTCGCACCAGAGCTTGGCCGGCCGGATCACCCCGCCGGCCGCGTCCAGGGGCACAAAGCCGTGCTGCTGGCCGGACACGCCTATGGCCACGACCTGGCGGGCTTCCACGCCGGAGTGCCGGAGAGCGTCATGAACCGCCGCAACAAGGGCGTCTATCCATGTCCGGGGATCCTGCTCCTTGTGGCCCGTCCCCAGTCCCTCGATCAGGCCATGCTCCTGCCGCCCCTCTCCCGCGACCGCGCCGCTTTCATCCACCAGCAGGGCTTTGGTTGATTGGGTGCCGCTGTCGATGCCGAGAAAATAGATGCTCATTGCCTGTGCCCCATCAGTATTTGATCAAATGGTGGAACAACAACCCCTTGAATCCTTCCTGTCAGAACAAATGGAGAAGAACCCGTTATTTAACATACGGTTACTGAACGTGATAGAGTCAGGGCAGCCGGATCCGCTGACGGCCCCACCCGGACGGTATAATCTCCCCGGGCGACCTGCCACCTTTCCTGGTCTTCCGAATAAAAGGCCAGGTCGCTGATCGGCACGGTCAGTTCCACGGTCCTTGTTTCCCCCGGGGCAAGAGATATCCGCTGGAAGGCTTTCAGCTCCCTTACCGGCCGGGGCGGGCCGGCGGCCGGGTATTCCACATAGAGCTGGACCACCTCGTCGCCAGCTCTGCTTCCGGTATTGGTGACATCCACCGCGGCCGTCAGCGTCCCGTCCGCCGGCAGGCAGGAGTCGGCGAGCCGCAGATCGGCATAGGAAAATCCGGCGTAGCTCAGCCCGAACCCGAAGTAAAAGGCCGGTCGTATTGTTTTGAAATCCGCGTAACGGTAACCATGATAATGATCGTAGGTGACGCGCCGGGCCTTTTTGTCAAAAGCAAAAAGCTGATCGGCTGATTCAAAGAAGGTGACGGGCAGACGGCCGCCGGGATTGACGTTGCCAAAGAGAATGTCCGCCAGGGCATTGCCGCCTTCCATGCCCGGGTACCAGGCCATGAGGATGGCGTCTACCGCATCCTTCCAGCCGTCCATGGCAATGACGGAGCCGCCCTCGAGCACGACCACGCAGGGCGAGCCCTGGCCGCAGACCGCTTTTATCATCGCCCGGTCCTGTTCTCCGAGGCCAAGTTCCAGGCGGTCGCCGCCCCGGATGCGGGGAAAGTATTCGCCTTCCTCCCGGCCGGTCAGGCCGGCCACGATAATGGTCACGTCGGCCCGGGCGGCAATCCGCCGGGCCTTTTCCAGGCTGCTGCCGGTGTAAGACAGAACCGCGATCTCGTTTCCCGCCCGGTTTCTTATCCCGGCCAGGGGCGTCACGGCGTAGGGCGGCCGGACCAGGCTGCTGCCCCTGTCGCCCAGGTTGGCCTTGCCGGCCAGTCGTCCCAGAACGGCGATCCGCCTTATTTTTGTCCGGTCCAGGGGAAGGACGCGGTTTTCGTTTTTGAGCAGGACCATGCTTTTGCAGGCGACTTCCCAGGCCAGGCGCGTGTGCTCCGGGCAGGCGATTTTTTCCGGCGGATACGCGTCGGCCGCATCCCGCAGGGCGAAGGCCAGCTTTGCCCGGAGGATCCGCGACACCGCCCGGTCGACGGCCGCTTCCGGCACTTCGCCCTGTTCGACCAGTTTTCGCAGTTTTTTCCCGTAACATTTGGTCTGGGGCATTTCCACGTCCAGTCCCGCGGTCACGCCCGCCTTGCCGTCGTATACCCCGTAGCAGAAATCGGACATGACCAGGCCGTCAAAGCCCCATTCGCTTTTCAGGATGTCGGACAACAAATGCCGGTTGTGGCCGCAGTGCTTGCCGTTGACGCGGTTATAGGCGCTCATGACGCTGTCGGCTCCGGCCGCCACGCACTTTTTGAAATGGGGCAGATAGATTTCTCGCAGGGCGCGCTCGTCGATGCGCACGTCCACATAAAAACGGGACTCCTCGATGCTGTTGCAGGCAAAATGCTTGACGCAGGTCATGACGTGAGGCTTTGCCCCCCGGATGGTGGCGCTGCCCATCTCTCCGAGAAGATGGGGGTCTTCGCCGAAGGTTTCCTGGGCCCGTCCCCAGCCCGGGTGCCTGAGGACATTTATGCAGACTCCGGCGAAAAAGTTGGCGCCCTGGGCTCGGGCTTCCACGCCCATGACCTGGCCCACCCGTTCCTCCAGGGCCGGGTCCCAGGCGGCGCCCCGGGCCATGGCCGCGGGAAAGCAGGTGGAACGGCCCACGGTGATGCCGCGGGGGCCGTCGGTGAACCGGATGGCCGGAATGCCCAGGCGCCGGTTCTCACCGGAATCGTAGGTCTTCAGGTTGTAGCGGACCAGCATGATGGCGACGTCAAGCTGCGTGGCGTTGCCGGACATCTGGCCGATCTTCTCGGCCAGGGACATGGCGGCAAGGAGTTCTTGTGTCGCCCTTTCCAGGGCGGATTTTTCTGTGGCGCTTTTGAGTCGCTCTACCAGGCGGGGAAATAGTTTTTTTTCAGTTCCGGTCATCGTTTATGCTTTTATTATGCTTTAAGTGTTTATTTTATATGTACTTTTCTTTGGCGCAAAGAAAAGTACCAAAAGAAACATTGCCCCGCAGCTTGGCCTTCGGCTTCCCTCGCGCGAACGCTTTTTTCGGTGCGGACAGGAACTCGTTTTTTCTTTGCGCATAAAATTCGATCCGGGTGGCATGCTTTCCCACGCGTGGTTATGCCTTCTTCAGGATACGACGCTCAAACAGCCTGCCCGCTTTTTCCGAAAAAACCGCCCGCGCTCGGCGGCGCTGCAAGGGCGGGAGCGGCGAGAATCCCCTTCTCAACAAACGTCCTGTCGGGAGCTCAGGTCGCTTGTGTAAGATGAACCGGTGAAAATTGTTTTTTGAGCGCCGTTTGAGCCATTTGGGAATAAGGCGGTTGCCATCGGCTGCGTTTAACATTTCTCGCTGTCTGAGGGCGTCAGCCCGAGTTCGAGAAATGTAGCAGCCGGTGGTAACCGCCACCAAATGGGACAAGGGGCGAAGAAAATAATTTTCTACCGGTTTTATAAATTTTCTTCAGTTCAATAATGTTGATGCGTTTTTATAAGCTACGATTAGCCAGCTTTCTCAAAAATGATCAAGAAGCGAACAAAACGACTTTTAACATCCTTTATTATATTCTCATTACGTTTCGTACATCTGATAAAATAGTTCACAGGCACGCATGACCGCCCGGCGCATCAGGTCTTCGGCTTGGGCTGTTTCCCGGTTTTCAAGGTGGCTGTTCAGGGCGGCGTAATCAAGCCCGGCCGCCGCCTGCTCGCAGGCCTCCCAGCTTAAGATGCTGCGGACGACGCGGTCGATCCCCTGCTCCTCGGTGTCGTGGGCCCGCACCTGCATGTCGTGGCCCTTCCAGCGGCCATACCCGGCCTGCTGAATCAGCCCGGCAATGGCAATGTTCATGCCGTTGATCCGGGCGCCGTTATCGATGTCATATTTTCCCGGGCCGCCCAAAATCAGGCCGTCATTGTACCCCTGGCTGTTGATGTGCATGTGGCAGAGCATGTGGTTGTCGATCTCCTCGACCGTGTCGTAGACATGGTCCAGGCCGATCATCTCCGAATGGCCGAACTCCTTGTTGACGCCCTTTTTGTCCAGGCTGATGCCGTACTCCTCACGCAGCCGCTTCCAGAAGACGATGGCCGAGGCCACCGTGGGCAGGAGCATGGCCGGGTGGCCTTCGTTGGGCTTGGGCTCGATGGCGATATGCAGGGCGCCGCCCAGTTCCGCTTCCCGGCGGCATAATTCCGCCACGCTCTCCTTGAGATGCCGGTACATATCTCGGATGCCGGTCGTGGCCAGGTCGTAGCCGAAGGAGCCGTTCCAGATGACAAAGCACGGCGGCGCCGCCGGATCCCAGGCCTTTTTCAGAGGGCCATAGGTCAGCTCCAGTGCCCGACGGCTGTATGCCCGGGCCGCCTCCCGTTCCTTGGGGTCCGGCGAGGCCGGCCCGCCGTAGGCAAAATGCCGGTGGGCCCCGGGGGTGGTCATGGCCAGGGCGATCCCCGAGGCCTTCAGCCGGTCGGCGATGGCGCCGGCGTCGGCTTCGCTGTATTCATAGTCGTAATGGATTTCCAGGCCCAGCCGGATATGGGCCGGCAGCCGGGGCGCGATCTTTTCCCGGATCAGGTCGATCTTGCCGCAGGTGTCCAGGCGGTCCGCGGACCAGCCGGGACGGGTGTCCGGCGGTGTGAATCCGCCCTTGCCGGCGTTGAACGTCCAGGCGCAGAGGCTGTGAAAGGATGGCTGTGTCATGATTTCCCTCTTTTTTTATTGCTGCAGCGAGTTCACCGCGAACACCTTGGCGGAAACGGAATCCCTGCCGTAAAAATCGGCCCCGATCTTGTCGGCAAAGGCCTGGTTGACCGGCGCGCCGCCGACCATGATCCTGACCCGGTTCCGGAGTCCGGCGGCCTCAATGGCCTTGATGGTCTGCTCCATGCCCGGCATGGTGGTGCTCAGCAGGGCGCTCATGCCCACCACCCGGGGCTGGTGGGTGTTAATGGCCTCGACGAACTTTTCCGGCGGGACATCCATGCCCAGGTCGATGACCTCAAAACCGGCGCCTTCCAGGGACATGATGACCAGGTTCTTGCCGATGTCGTGCATGTCCCCGCGCATGGTGCCCATGACGGCCCGGTCGGTGGGCGCAATGCCGCTGCCCTTGATCAGCGGCTCCAGCACGGCCAGGCCGCTCTTCATGGCCTGGGCCGCCACCAGCATCTCCGGCAGGTAGATCTTGCCGGCCTGAAACTGGGCGCCCACCTCGTCCATGGCCGGGATCAGGGCCTGCTTCATAATCGCTTCAACATCAACGTTATCCTTCAAAAGGGCGCGGACCCGCTCGGCCGCCTGCTCGTCCTGCCCGGCGATGATCATTTTTTTGAGTTGTTCCATATGTCCTTTCTCCTTTTATTAGAAGCCGTGCTCTTCGTTCCATTTGCGGGTTTCATCGATCATGGCGTAGTAGTTTTCGATCTTGCAGTAGTTGGTGATCGAGTTGCCGGAGCCCATGGCAAATCCCCCGCCCGGTCCGCAGACATCTAAAATCTGGCGGCATCGGGCCCGCACTTCGGCCTCGGTGCCATGGGTCAGCAAATTGACATCCAGGCCGCCCAGGATGGATATGCGGTCATGATACCGCTTGTAGAATTCCTCCACCGGTTCGATGTTGTCTTCAAAACTGTGATAGCCGTCGATGCCCACGGTCTCGATCAGGTCCTCCATCAGGGCCTCGATCTGGCCGCAGGCGTGCAGCAGGAAAGGCTTGCCGTGCTTGTGGACGATGTCGGCGATGCGTTTCTGGCGGGGAATGACCCATTCTTTAAAGAAGGCCGGCGACAGCATGGTGCCGGTGTTAAAGCCCATGTCTTCGGCATAAAATACCGCGCCCACCGCGGGATGGGCGGCTAATTTATCCAGTTCCGTTTCGGCAATGACCGTCAATTTTTCCAGGATGTCGCCGATCAACCCGGGGTCACGGATGCTCTTGATGGCCATCTGCTCAAACCCCATCAGCGCCCGCAGGTCTTCAAATATGCCCATGTAAAACACCATGATTTTGGCGCCTTCCGGCATCTGGGGTGCAATATAGTCGATACTCACCAGGCCAAGCCCGCTTGCTTCCGGCCAGGGGAAAGCCTCAAAGGCGGCCCGGTCAGGAATCAGGCCGGCGTGCTCGTTCTGCCAGGAACGCTGCTTGACTTGGCCGGGAATCGCCTGGCTGATATTCGCCTTGGTGCGCGGTAAGAGAATGGCGGGAATGATCGTCACATAATCGTAGCCCACCGCCCGGGCAAAGGCCAGGGAGAGGTTATAGATCTGTATCCCTTTTCTCATTGAATCCTGGTTTATGGAGCCGTCGCCTTCAACGAAGTCAGTCATGTCCAGCAGGCTGCTGAAGGGTGTGGGCAGTCCCGTCACCTCGGACATGGGGTCGCCGTCCACCGCCAGTTCGATGATCGGCACCGGGCCGCCGGATGTCTCCCGCATCAGCACCTTTCGCAGGTATTCAAAATCAGCGCCCTGTTTAAACGGTTTTTGAATGGTCATTGACTTATCCTTTCTGTGTCCGTTTGCGATGGGCGCCGATAAAGCGCCGGCAGTAGGTGTCTTTTCCCAGCAGGGCCTCGGCCGCGTAGAGGCCCATCATGAGGTTGTCGTTGCAGGGATCGAGAATGGCCGCGTCCAGGCCCGCGCCCAGGCTGAGGATCAGGAAGGTGGTGTTGAGGGTGGCCCGCAGGGGCAGGCCGAAGCTGACATTGCTCAACCCCATGACGGTTTTGACCTCCGGAAAGGCTGTCTTAATGGCCCGGATGGACTCTATCGCCATGGTGCCGGCCATGGGATCGGCAGCCACGGGCATGACCAGGGGGTCGAAGTAGAGTTTGGCCGGATCGACCCCGGCCTCTTGGGCCCGGCGGTAGATGGCCTCGGCGGCCTTCATCCGGCCGGCCACGTCCCTGGGGATGCCGTCGTCGCTCATGCACAGGGCCACCACCGGCGCGCCGTACTGTTTGGCCAGGGGCAGGACGCTTTCCAGGCGGCGGCTCTCGGCGGAGATGGAGTTGATCCAGGCGGCCCGGCCGGAAATCGCAGCCAGGCCGCCGTCAATGAGCTCCGGCTGCTCGGAGTCCACCGCCAGGGGTTTGGCGGTGTTCTTCATGGCGATTTCGATCAGCCAGCGCAGGTCGTCCAGGGACGTGGCCGTGTCCCCCCGGCCGGTGCCGGCGTTTACGTCAATGACATCGGCCCCAGCTTCATCCTGGGTTTTGACCAGGTCGACGATGGCGGCCTCGTCCCGTTCCTGGATGGCCCGGGCCACACCTTTGCGGGTGGCGTTGATTTTTTCTGCGATTACGATCATGGAAATCTCCTTCCTTATATTAATCGGTTCCGGTTGCTGTTTTCTTTTCGGACGATTTTTCCCTCTGTTTGCCGAACCGGATGAAAAACCGGTCGGATATGTCCACAAACGCCAGCAGGTCGTTCAGAGCGCTGTTGACACGTTCCGGCGTGGTATGGATGATTTCAATGGAAAGCGCGTTGAGCATCAGAAAGAACAGCCAGAACACCCCTTCCGGTTCATAACCCATGACTTCCCGGAAAGCGGCGTGGAACTTTTCCGTCCACCGTTCCGACAGGGAACGGACCTGTTTGTTGAGGACGGGGTCGGTCCGGGAGGCGACCACCAGTTCCAGCCAGGCGTAGTATGTGTTACTAGTCCAATGTTCCTTCCAGAGGAGGCGCGAAATATCGGCCAGGCTCAGGCCGTCCGCCGGGATATCCGCCATGGTTTTTTTAAAGTGCCGGACATTTTCCCCCAGGATGTATTCCACTGCTTCGATGATGAGTTCCTCGCGGGTGGCAAAGTGGTGCAACAGGGTCCCGCGGGAGGCGCCGAGTCGGCGGCAGACCTCCTGGGCGGTGGTGGCGGCGTACCCCTTTTCCGCCAGGGACTGGAGGGTCGCCTCCAGAAAACGCTGGCGCGTGGCCACGGCCCGTTTCTGCATCTTGATTGTTTCCGAAGGGGCTTTTTCTGCCATCTGATGAGTCCTTTTTGTCTTCCGGGCCCTGATTGCCGATTTATTAAAAGTCACAAAAGACTTTTTTATAGCAACAAAAACAAAAAAATATGAGTTTTTTATACAATAATGGATTTAAAAAAGTCAAGGATGATTTTTTTGTGGGTTTCGTTTATAATGGCAGGCGTGAAAAGAGGGGTTCGGCTAATTTCATGGTGTTTTTACCGGGCTTGCCGGCGCATTGTTTTTACAACAGATATTCGCCCGTTACTTTTATTCCGGCAGATCGCCGTGACTGGCGGCCTGCTCTACTCCCGAGACGGCAAAATCCCACAGGGACGGCGCTCCTTCGGCCATGTGACGGTTTACGGCCAGGACCTGAGCCTTGTGTATGCCGTTTTCCCGCCAGGCCCGCCCCCGGGTATGGATATTGTGCAGCATGGGCTGAAACCGGTCCAGTGCGCCGGCGAACCTGGCCTCCGGCGTCAGGCGGGCTTCGAATTCTTCCCATGCGGCCCGCAGATCGGCGGCCTGGTCGGGCGGCAGCATCTGAAAAAGCCGTTCCGCCGCGGCCTGCTCCCGGGCCTGTTTATCACTGTGGGCAGCCTGATCATAGATAAAGGTGTCGCCGGCGTCTATTTCCACCAGGTCATGGATCAGCAGCATGCGGATTACCTTCAGCAAATCGATATTCGCGTCATCGGCATGCTCGGCCAGGATCAGCGCCATGACCGCGATGTGCCAGGAGTGTTCGGCGGAATTTTCAAAACGGCTGGTATCGGTTAGATACGTGCGGCGATTAATGGTTTTCAGCCGGTCTATTTCCAGAATAAAGTCAACCTGCTGCTGTAAGCGAGTTCGGTTCATGACGTCACCTGATGTAATAAATGATATGATGGTGCCTGAAACGCGGGGTATCACTCGTCCAGGTTGAACAGCCGCCTGACCATGTCCAGATACTGGTGCTTGCTTTTCCGGTCGGTCCGGCCTTTCAGGAAACCGGTGGGGTCGTGCATGATTTTACTGACAATGGCATCGGTCATGCGGATCACCGCTTCCCGGTCGCTGCTGTCAAGGCCTTTCAAGGTTGCCAGGGTTTTCTCGGTTTCCGACCGGGCGATGGCCGACATCTTTTCCCGCAGGGACACCACCGTCGGCACCACGTCCAGGCTGTCATACCATGAGCGGAACTGGATAACCGACTCGTCCACAATCCGTTCCGCCCTGATCGCCTCCTTGCGGCGTTCCTCCATGTTGCCGTCGACAATGCCCTGCAGGTCGTCGATGTCGTACACAAAGGCGTTTTCAAGCTTGTTGATGTCCGGGTCGATGTCCCGGGGAACGGCGATGTCGATGAAGAAAAGGGGTCGGTTTTTGCGGCTGCGCATGACCGCCTTGACCTGGTCCCGGGTGATGACCAGGCCGGGCGCGCCGGTGGAGCTGATGACGATGTCGGCCTGGGCCAGCAGCCCGGGGATCTCGTCAAAACTGACCGCCGTGCCGTGAAAGGCCCGGGCCAGGGCGACGGCCCGCTCCAGGGTCCGGTTGGCCACCCAGATGGTGCCGGCCCGGTTCCCGGCCAGATGTTCCACGGCCAGTTCGGCCATTTCGCCGGCACCCACCAGGAGCACCCGCCGGCCTTCCAGGGATCCGAATATCTTGCGCGCCAGCTCAATGGCGGCGTAGCTGATGGAGACGGCGCTGTCGCCGATGCCGGTTTCGCTGCGGACCCGTTTGGCCACGAAAAAGGTCCGGTGAATGAGCCGGTTGAGAATGACGCCGGAGGTGCCGCGGTTGAGTGCCTGGCGGTAGGCCTTCTTCACCTGGCCGAAAATCTGGGGCTCACCCATGACCATGGAGTCCAGGCCCGAGGCCACCCGGAAAAGATGACGCACGGCCGCGTCTTTTTCATGATGGTAAAGCACGGGGGTCAGTTCGTCGGGGGAGATGCTTTTCATGTTGCAGACGGCTGAAACCACGGCATCCCCGGCCGCGTGCGCGTCATCCGTTGCAAACAGCACTTCCACCCGGTTGCAGGTGGAAAACAGAATCACCTCATGAACCGGCGGCAGGGCGATCAGCGCGTCCAGGGCCGCCAGCACTTCATCGTCGGAAAAGGCGAGTTTTTCCCTGATGGTTACAGGCGCGCTTCGGTGGTTGACGCCCGTCAGGATGATGGTATCAGGCTTTGTTTCGTCCATTATATTCCCGTAAACACCCCGTGATGTCCTTCCAGAAGGAAATTCACCCCCAGGAAGGTGAACAGCAGTACCGCAAACCCGATAATGGTCATGATGGCGGCGCGCCTTCCCCGCCAGCCGACCACCAGCCGTTCATGGAGCAGGGCGGCATAAACCAGCCAGGTAATGCCCGACCAGACTTCCTTGGGATCCCAGGCCCAGAAACGTCCCCAGACCAGTCCGGCATAAACGATACCCGTGATCAGTCCCAGGGTCAGCATGATGAATCCCAGTACCAGGCAGGCGTAGCCGGCCCTGTCGAGCATCTCCAGCGGCGGCAGCCGCCGGTAGAAGAATCCCCGTTTCTTGTCCTTTATGGCCCGTTCCTGGATAAGGTAAAAGACGCCGCAGCCGCAGGCCAGGGCCAGGGCGGCGTCACCGATAAAAATCGTGATGATATGCGCCATCAGCCAGACGCTTCCGGCCTGACCTTTGAGTGCGGTTATCTCTTGGCGGGGTGTGTCCGGCAGTATCAGCGCCACCAGTACGGTCAGGAGTACCAGGGGCGCGGCCCAGATGCCAAAGAATTTCAGGTTCAACTTCCGGTGCAGGACCAGAAACACGGCCGCCAGCGCCCAGCCCGAAACGAACAGCGCCTGGCCCAGGGTAAACGCCGGGATGTTTCCGGTGCTCGCGACCCGTAAGCCCAGTATAAAGGTATGGCATAGAAAGCCGCTGAAAAGAGCCCATCGTCCGGCATTGTAAAAAATTTCCCGCTGGGCGATCAGGTAAATAAAATACAGCACCATGCTGACGCCGTACCCGGCCATCATGATAAACGCGGCAATGTTCATAGCGGTTATCCCTTACCAGTCAAACCCGAGGTCGCGGCTGGAAAATCCCGGACCGAGCGTTTCGACCAGAACCCGGTCGATTTCGTCGCGGCGCCTTTGCCGGATCAGTTCCGGCAGGCTGCTTGCGATCAGCCGTTCAAACAGGGGCTTGTGCGCCTCCGGTTCATGAGCCGCGGCCAGAAGCTTTTCCCGGATCATGCCCATCAATCGGAGGAAGACATCATATTCCTTTCCGTAGCGGCCTTCCAGTTCTTTCCTCAACGCCCGGGCAAAGGCCGGGCTTTTTCCGGAAGTGGAGACGGCAATCTGCAGGTCTCCCCGCTGGACCACCGACGGCAGAATGAAATTGCAGCCCGCCGGATAATCGGCAATGTTGCAGAGGATGTTATGCGATTCCGCGTCCCGGCGGACCCGGTCGTTGACCGTCATGTCGCTGGTGGCCCCGAACGTAAGAAACACGCCGTTCATGTCGGCGGCGGCATAGGCCCGTTTTTCCAGGCGAATGATGCCGGCGGCGGCCATTCGCTCCAGCTCCGCCGTGGCGGACAGGGCCACCACCGTCACGCGGGCGCCGCACTCCACCAGTGATTTGACTTTTCGGGTACCCACGGAACCGCCGCCGACAACCAGGCACTGACGGTTGCTCACGTCCAGAAAGACCGGGTAATATTTCATATTCCTGTCCCCGCCCGTTTGACTACAACTCGATCCGTATCAGGTCCCGGGCCTTGATGATTTCGCCGCTGAATTTTCCGGCGCACGGTGTACAACATCCATCTGATCGCGGGCCGGATAAAAATGCGTCAGCACCAGCCGCTTCATTCCGGAATAGACCAGAGCGACTTCGTAGGCGGTTACCCCGGTTATCTCCATCAGCAGAGAACAGGCGCTCCTGGTCAGCGACGGCACGCAGGTACCCGAGCCGAGGATGGTAACCGTAAAACGGCAGTGCATGGTCTTGTTTTTCCTTAAACCAGCGATTTTCTGTCCTGGCGACGGCAGCCGTCACAAGGCCCGACAGAAAATATTATAGATACAAACAGTTGTGATGACAAGGCGCCCAAAAGACGACCCGATGATACCTCAAACCCCGGCGCCATTCAAGCCTGAACCGGGATCGAGCGGACTGGACCGATTGTTCCACAGAGAAGCCCAGAAAATATTGACATATTATGATGGCCTTGGTATAAAAAGATGGGGAATACAGGGGCGCTGAAAACGCCATTACCGGTGGCTTGAATTTAAAGTCGAGGCTTTTCGGATAAACTGACCAGCGGAGAATCAAATCAAGGAACGGTTTATGAAAAAACGAAACATAGAAGACACCATTCTTTTTGATCATAAAGACCTTGATTTTATTAAAGAAGAAAAAATAGAGGTTGAGAGTGATTTAATATATTCCGGCAAGGGAAAAGGGTCTTTTGTTGTTTTTATCACCGGTCCGGACAAAGGCAACGTCATCCCTATCAACAAGGAAAAAATGATTATCGGCCGAGACAGTGAGTCCGATATCGTTATCAACAAAAAATTTGTTTCCAAGAAGCACGCCAAAATCGTCACCGTTGACAATAACGCCGAAGTTTATGATTTCGGGAGCACCAACGGCACCTATGTCAACGATACGAAGATCCAACGCGTCGATTTGAAAGATCGGGATGAAATCCGGATCGGTGATATTGTTATCAAGTATTTTCGAATTGATCTCAATGACGGGAGCCTGGTCCAACCCGCGCTGATGGATATCGACAAGACTTATACCGAATTCTACAATCTGGCGGTAAAAGAGCTCAAACCCTATTTCGGACAGATGACCGACCGGTTTTTAAACCGGCAGATTTCGGCTCATGTGGGGAAAAGCCCCTATACCATATCGGTTTCCGATAAAAAGGATCTGGCCAAGTGGGTAAGAATTTCAGCCGGCCTTCTTCTGGACGAGGAAACCGCCGCCCGTCTGGCGGAAAAGATTCTGGCCCTGAAATAATGTCGTTCTATGGTGACCATCAAGGACTTAGACCTGTCTCACCTTGTCGGCCGGGATGTCGGCACTGCTACGCTTTTAAGCGAACTGGGCCGGGGCGCCATGGCCGTGATTTTCACCGCTTATCAGCGGACCCTCAAGCGCCAGATTGCTATTAAGATACTGCCCAGGTCTATTCTAACCGCCGCCGCAGCGGATCAGTTTCAACAGGAGGCGGAAACCGCCGCCATCCTGTCCCACCCCAATATCATTCAAATTTACGAAGTCGGCAGCACGGATGAGTTCATCTATTTCACCATGCAGCTGATTCAGGGCCGGCCGCTATCTTATTTTATCGCTCTGGCGCAGAAGCACGTCATTCCATCCAAACGGTTTATTGATCCCCATACGACCATTCGCGTGTTTTCGGCCGTTCTGGAGGGACTGGAATACGCCCATACCCAGGATATTCTCCACCGGGACATCAAACCGGCCAACATCATGATTGAAAAGCACAGTAAGCGTCCCATCATCATGGACTTCGGCATTTCCAAAAACATCCGCGAATCCGAGGAAAGTGAACAGGAAGTGATGGGCACGCCGTTAAACATGGCGCCGGAACAGATTTTGCGGGAAAATCTGGATAACCGGGCCGATATTTACGCCGCCGGCGTCATGCTGTTCCAGATGCTGGCGGGTGAATTGCCCCTGGCCACGCATGAATCCACCAGAGAGATGCTGAAATTAAAGCTCAAGGGCCAGTGGCTGACCCGGACCCCTTCACAGATCAATCCGGCGGTGAATGAGGAAATGGACCGCATTGTCCTGAAGGCCATGGCCCGTGATCCCGGGGAGCGTTATGCCGCCTGCCGCGACTTTTCACGGGACCTGCGGGGATACGCTTCACGATATCTGCAGGCGCAGCGGTAAGGGGACGGCCATGACCGGGCAGGCATTAAGCAAAGAAGACTATGCCCGAATCAACCGGGTGATGTTCCTGCTGCTGAACCGGGCCATGATGTACAAGGCCGATCACCCTCACATCAAGGACGCCATCGGCAATCTTCACCGGGCGTTGACGGAAATGCTCGCGGATTCCGGCAGTCTGGTGCTGCTGCTGAATCGGGACCAGCTGTTTCTGGACGAGGAGCCGGTCGATCCGAGAATCAATGCCGGCCGGATTGTCGCCCTGTTCAAAAAAAACCGGGTTCAATCCGTTTCCTTTGACGCCGGAATCACCGTCGAGGAACTGCAAGCCCTCATTGATATTCTGACGGCGCCCCAGACGTTCAGCGACTGCGATAAAATGGCGGCGGAGCTGGATTTTCGAGGGGTGCGGCATGTCAGAATCAATCATGTCTTTTACAAGAAAGTCACCAGGGACGATGAAGTGGTTTCCCGCCGGGAGGCGCGGCCGACCGCATCGCCGGCCCCGGGCGGGGCTGATCCGGCGGTTTCCCAAAAATTCATGAAGATGGTGGTGGAAAGCGTCCTGGCCGAAGAGGCAGGGAAAACCCTGTCCCTGAAAAATCTTCTGGCGGATCCGGCCGGTCTTTCCCGAACCATGCTGGAAACTGAAAACAGGACCCGGCAGGCGGCGGCCGACGCGCAGGAGGAGGGGGACGCGGTCGGGGAAAAGACCGGAGAGATAGCCGCCGGTGCCGCGCTGCTTTATCAGATTCAGGCGTTAAATGACGATGTGGACAGGCAGATGGCCACCGGTGAACCGGTCAATATGATGGATGTGGCCGATGCCGTCTGTGAAATGAAACGGCAGCTTTCCATCGGCATCGAAGCGCAGAAGGCCGTCAACCAGGCCTACGCCAACGAAGAACAACTCCTCGGGCAGATGAGCGCCCTGACGGACAATGTGGTTATCAAGCTGATCCGGAGCGAATATCAGCAGGGAAAAATAACGACGGTCCGCCTGGCCCAGATTCTGCGCCGGCTGATTCCAGAACCCGGGGACCTCAAGCGGCTGCTGCCGAAAATAAAGGCGGCCCTGATTTTCGAAGGCATGTCGATCGCCGACTACCTGCAGCTGGTGCGCCACCTCGGCCGGGAGCTGGAAAATGAAGGCTTGTCATCCCTTCTTATGGAGGCCGCCGAATCGGTGGGCGTGGAGGGTGAGGAACTGATCGCCGAAATCCGCGCTCACCCGGAGCGGGCCGCTGAACTCATGGCTATCGCGGCGGAAATCCGTAAAGGCACCGGTGATGAAAAGGGCTTCACGGAAATGCTGGTCGGTTACGTGGAAGAGTTGGGCGCCAGGATGCACCAGGAGGCGGCCGACGCCGGAGACGCCGGGGAGGAGGGCCGGGCCCGCGACGCCATGGCCGAGGTCGGTTCCGGCCTGATCGCACAGTTGAAAAGCATGAATCTCAAAGGCGAAGCGCTGCTTCGCCTGGAGGAGCGGATCAACGCCCGCATGGGGGAACTGTTCGGGAAGATGGCCGCCGGCGGCGCGGCCTTTTCCCCCGCTGCCTCCTCGCCCCCGCCAACGGAGAAAACGCTGCTGCAAATGATAGAGCAGAGCGTTAGGGACAATGAGCAGTTAAAAAACGCCCTGCGGATCATCCGCTCCCGGACCGATGCCGATAAGATCGACGAAAACAGCTTTGAACAGATTTACGCCTTTTTTGTTGAGCATGAAAAAGCCCTGCGCGATCAGGAAGCCAGGCGGGAGGTCCCGCCGGGTGTCCTGAAAACAAGCCAGTTCAGATTTCTGCTGGAAAAAGAGATCCTCCGGGCCAAACGCCACGACCTGCCCCTGTCGACGCTCTCTTTTACCATTATGAACGTGCGGCTCAATGACCCGGATGCGGAGAACAGGAAGATTCGGAAATCCGAGGTGTTTGCCGAGGCCTACCGCAAGCTGATCAGTATTACCAGGGCCTCGGACCTCATTGGCGAACTGAACTCCGGCGCCATGTCCATGATCCTGCCGATGACGGACAAGGCCAAAGCCCTGGTGGCGTTAAAAAGAATCAGTAAGCTGATGAACGATCACCTGTTTGAAATCGGCGGCATCCGCCTGTATGTGGTTCTGGCCGGATCAGTGGTCGCTTTTCTCCCGGAAATGAAGCCGAACGTTGAACTGTTCATGAAGTCCATGGCTTACGAGCTGGAGCACGCCGTTTCCAAAATCAAGTACGTTCAAAGCCTGACCTGATTCCGCCAAGGTCCCTGGTGACCAGGTCGGCGCCGTCCATACCGCTCTGGCAGGCCAGTTCCGTGCCCACCCCCCGGGCCGGGCCGGCGCAGTCCCCGGCCAGGTAAAGTCCCCGCACCGGCGTCTCATGAGGCAGGCGGTTGCCGCCGGTCTGGGTGACGCTCTGGGCCGTGGAAATGGCGGCCCCGCTGCTCTTGCCGATCCAGGCGGCCAGGGCGCGTACCGTCCAGCGGTCGCAGAACATCATGTTATCCTCCAGGCCCGGCACCAGTCGATAGAAGGCCGTCATCATTTTGTCCATCCACACCGAAGGCGGGTCTTCCAGCGGAATGCCCAGGTGGGGTGCGGCGGCCACGGCCGTTATAAGCTGGCAGCCCTCCGGCGCCAGTTCCGGATCAAAGTTGCTGGGCACGGGCATGTAAACGGGAATGTAATCGCCCGACTTGCCCTGCAGGGCATCCTGGTACAGCCGCCGCATGAGGGCTTCGCTGACTTTGCCTTCCTGCCGGGGCGGGTAGAGGCCCACCAGGGAGCCGGCCCTGATGAGTTTTTTCTTAACGCCGATTTTGGCCTGAAAGGCGGTCATGGACGGGGTCAGGGCGCGGATGGTCTCAAGGTAGGGGGCGGGAAAGTGTTTTTCGCCGGCCAGCTTCAGGACGGTGTCGTTGGCCGAGGAAGTGCTGATGACGGCCCGGGCGGTGATGGCCTCGCCGTTTTTAAGGACCACGCCCGTGGCCCGCCCTCCGGCGATGGTAATGCGTCTGACCGGCGCGTTCATGCGGACTTCGGCCGAAAAATTCCGGGCCCCTTCCAGAAATGTTTTCGGAATGGTTACCGTGCCGCCCCTGGGATAGCAGACGGTCAGCCCCCGTGCCGCCAGTTTCTGGAAATTCCAGACCGATTCCCCGGCCGACGCCTCCCAGATGGGCAGGATGAAATAGAGCCCCATCAGGTAGCCCAGCACCGTGATCACCTGGATGTTGGTGGTGTAGCGCCGCATGAATTCTTCGATGGAGACGCGGTCCAGGGCCTCGATCTCCGGCGGCGTCATGCGGATCATGTCGCGGATCATGCGGATAATGGCCGGATATTCGGCCAGGGGGATCTCGGCCTGGAGGATAAAGCGCAGCAGGAAGAAGATCCGGGCGATCCGGCCGGCCGGCAGGGCCAGGTCCAGGTTGAAGCCGCGCAGGTGCGTCACCGGGTCGCAGTAGAGAAAACGGATGGCGTCGCCCATGCCCAGGCGGCGGGTGCAGTCGCCGAAGGGGCCTTCGTTGCCCCGGATGAACAGGTGGGCGCCGGTGTCCACGTGAAAGCCCTGTTTGAGATAATAGGAGCAGGAGCCGCCGGGCCGGGGGTTCTTTTCCAGGATCAGGGTCTTCAGGCCGTTGCGGGCGCAGATGGCCCCGGCCGCGGAACCGCCCAGGCCGGTGCCGATGACGATGACGTCAAAATCCGTCTGCCCGCGTCTCTGTTCTCCATTGCTGGCGGCGTTGTCAGGACGGTTATCGATTTCAATTCCCCTTAAAGCGGTTTTTCTTCAGCCCCGCCGGACGAGGTCTGGCTGCTTTGGCCTGCCGATGATGGGTTCTTGCCGGGGAAGGCTTCAGCCTTCCAGAGCGGCGCGTCGTGCCCCTGCCCAAGGCGCCTTCATGGCTGCCCGTCATCCTGAAGAAAGGTTGTAGGGGCGACCCGCCGGTCGCCCTGTAATTCTGGAAAAGAATATACATGCGTTGTTGCCAGAAGCATGTTTGTTCGCGTCCTGACCCTTTTGGGGCCGGATGTCCTCATCCGCGGCGTTTCTCGAACTCGGGCTGTACCGCATACCCTGAGAGATCTGCCAACACCCTCGGACAGCGAGAAACGCATTTCGCGGATGACGCCATCCGGCTATTTCCCAAAAGGCTCAAAGGCGCTTACAAACACACTTTTGGCAATGTGCGGGAAAGACTCCCATTGACTGTTTGTGTGCCTTTTCACGCCGGCAGGTCATGCAGTGGATAAAACTAACACCCGCCTTCGCCAACGTTTAAGACTTCCTTCATGCTTTCGTCAAGGAGTTCGTGAATCGTATAGAACCCCCATTCATAACCATAATTTTCTGATACGATATATTGTTTTCCCCGTACAGATATCAAAACGCCAGGGATAAGTTCGTGTATTCCTTCGCTGTCACAAGTTGTGGTAATCAATTCCGAACTCAAGAACGATATCTTGTCACCCTTAACCAACACCCAGTTGTTGGTGGAATTCAAATTATAGCAGTCCGGGTCTGAACCTAGCTGTTTTTCCTGTGCCTCAATGAAATACAGCACCCGCTCTCTATTTTTTACTCTATAGATTTTTGTCAGTTCAACCGGGGCTTTTGCCTCAAATTTTGCTTTTATGGCGTTGACCAAAGATGAAGGAATCTCGCTTTCTTTGTTTAGATGTTCGAAAGGAATAATATTCGACTGAAGATTGGCGGCAATTCCCACTTTGGGCGTCGGAGCACAGTCAACCGTTTCTGTGGGATGCAAATCTGTTTTAAGGCCCCATCCACCAGAGCAATGAGAACTATACTGTTCAGCATCAACTACATTCAGATTTTTTGCATCAGGTCCTCCGCTCCATAAAAAAACTTTCGCAGGTATTTCCTTTATGCCGCCTTTCCACGCATCAGGAATATCTTGCAGTTTCATTTTACCGTTAGTCGTTTTAGCAAGCTTATCCACTTCGGGCTGTTCATCTATGGATATTTCAGGCCATGCCTTTACCCAGTTGTCTTTATATGTGCCAATCGGCACAAGAATCCCGTCGACTCTGACAATGCCAATCCATAATGGCACTTCATCGGCGATACTGAAACCGCAGATCGTGGACAGGATAAACATAAACGAGAGAATCCTTTTCATGGCTTTTTCCCGGCTAAAAGATTATTGAATGGACGTTTTTCCTTGGGGCTCATCTAAAAGGTTCTAATAAAAGAAGCGCCCAACCCCTTCAAACAGTTTTTATGGTGTTTTAAAAGGCATGTCAATCTGCCGGGTTTTCTTGCGAAAGTTGTCAGAGAACCAACCATCTATTGTCGAGTATTCACTCGCCGCATTCGGGAAAGGGGTTTTTGCGAGCGACCTGCGGGCATTTTGGGAAAAAGGGATCAGGGGGCTTCGCGTCAGGAATTTCTCGCTGTTTGAGGGTGTGGTCCGGACATCTCATGCAAGATTGAACAGCCCGAGTTCGAGAAATTCAGCGAAGGCGCCTGATCCCGCCCAAAATGATCGGGGAGCGAACAAGAACCCCTTCCCGAATGCGTCCTTAATATAGTTCTGACTCCCGAGTTGATTTTAAGGCAGCCTTTAAGGATATTCCCAATCATACCGAGGCTCCACTTATCGGCCGGGGCCGTTCAATCTTTTCCATTCACCGACAGGAGCCGCCTTACTTTGTCCGGATCGCTGACCGGGGGGTGGCAGGTGTGTCCGGCGCAGACCCAGGCCGCAGGCCTGTTATCGCCGGGAACATAGGACAGAATGTCCGGGATGTGTGGTCCGAGCGTGTCAATGGCGGCCGGGCCGTCAATCAGCAACACATCGTTTCCAACAGCCGCGTTCGACCGGGCTGCCTGGATCATTGCCCCGGTGACGGCATCGGTGAGATTCCCGAAGACGACAATCCGGTTGTGCCCGGCCAGCCTGTTGCCCAGGGCGGCCAGCATCAGGGGCGCGGAAACCGGGTGCTGTTCCAGGCCGGCCCGGGCCCGGGCCAGCAGCCGCCCGGCGGCCTGCTCATACCTGGCGCTGCCGGTCAGGGCGGCCAGCCGCTGGAAGGCCAGAACAGCCGTTGAAGAGACCGAGGGCAGGACGTTGTCCGTTTCATCGGCCGGCCGGAAAAGCAAATGGCGGTCATGGCCGTCGGCCACGGCAAAGCAGGAGCCGGACATGTTGTCATAGAAGAGGTTGTAAAACCGGTCGGAAATTTCCAGCGCCCAGGCCAGGTGGTCCGGATCAAGCCCCGCCCGGTACAGATCAAGCAGGCCCTGAACCAGGAAGATGTAATCCTCGGCCAGGCCGTCGATGCCGGCCTCGCCGTCCCGCCAGCGCCGTCTGAGGTTGCCGGTGGCCTCGTCATAAAGGTTCTCATGGATAAAGGCCGCGGTTTTTCGGGCCCCCTCCAGATATTTTTCCCGGCCAAGAACCAGGAACCCTTTTGATAATGCCGTCAGGGCCAGCCCGTTCCATGAGGTGAGGATTTTGTCGTCCAGGTGGGGCCGCGGCCGCCGGTTTCTTTCCGCGAACAGAATATCCCGGCCCCGGGACAGAATCCGCCCGGCCTCTTCTTCGGACAGGGCAAACCGCGCCGCGGTTTCCGCCAGGGTATGGGCGCAAAACGGTACGTTGATGCCGCCGAATTCGCCGGAGGGATCGTGCCGGACATTGCCGTCCGGTTCCAGGCCGAAGTGATAGGCCATGATGTCGGCGTCCTGACGGGGCAGCGCGGACTGAACGTCGGAAAGCCGCCAGCCGTAAAAGGCGCCTTCCTTTTTATGACCGACGCCTGGCTTGCCCGGGTAGCTGTCCGCGTCTTCGGCCGAGTAGAAACCACCTTCCGGCCGCATCAAATCCCGGACCATGTAGTCAAGGATTTCCGCGGCTTTTTCCGATGGCCAGGGGTCATCGATCAGGTCCTGCGCGTCCAGGTAAACGGAGGCCAGCTGGGCATTGTCGTAAAGCATTTTTTCAAAGTGAGGCAGATGCCATCGCTCGTCCGTGGCGTAACGGTGAAACCCGCCGCCCACCTGGTCGAAAATGCCGCCGTCGGCCATGGTTTTTAACGTGTGACGGACCATGTCCAGGGCGGCCTGCCCCATCCGGGGCTCGATCTTTTGAATCCGGCCGAGCCGGGCCGCGGTCAGCAGAAAGGACAGGGTGGGGGGCATGGGAAACTTGGGCGCCCGGCTGAATCCGCCGAAATTGTTATCGTAATTGTCGGCCAATACCTTTACCGCCCCGGCAATCAGTTGCATGTCGTTTGCTTGCTGCCCGTTGACCGGGGGCCCGGCCCGGCTTGACAGGTGCTGTTTGAGAACGTCGGTCAAGGCGGTGGAAGAGGCAAGGATTTTCTTTTTTGTTTCCGGATCGTTCCAGGCCCGTTCAATGTGAAGCAGAACATCTTTCCAGGAGGGCAGTCCCGGCCGCCCGGCCGGCGGAAAATAGGTACCGCCGAAAAAAGGCCGCCCGTCCGGAGTCAAAAAGACATTCAGGGGCCAGCCGGCTGATCCGTTCAAGGCCGATACCGCCGTGATATAAATATGATCGATGTCCGGCCGCTCCTCCCGGTCCAGCTTGATGCAGAAAAAGGCGCGGTTCATTATTTCCGCTACAGCCGGATCGGAAAAAGACTCGTCAGCCATGACATGGCACCAATGACAGGTGGAGTAACCGATGGAAAGCAGAACCGGTTTGTCCGCTGCCGCGGCCAGACTGAACACTTCTTCTCCCCAGGCATGCCAGTCCACCGGGTTGTGGGCGTGCTGCAGGAGATAGGGGCTTTTCTCGTGGATCAGCCGGTTTTCAAATTTCTGGTTCGGGTCCATGATCCTTCCTCCTGCCCGGGTTTATCGTTCAACCCTTTTCTCCCGAGCCTGGCTGAATTAATAATTTCTTCATCAATAAATGATACAAAAGCAAAAAAGGTGCCATAAACTTGACGGCAAACTTAATTTTAGTTGTCATCGACCGGCTTTACCGGACGATCCAGCCGAGACAGATCGTTACAAGCAGTTAAATCGTTTTATTCAGGATTATCCGGCCAAACAAGGTGATGACAGGTAAAGAAGGGAAAGTCTCGTCGATTTGTCCTGCGCAACAGATATGTATTCCTTTTTCTTGATACAACCGGGCTTGTTTCTATAAAAAATTGAGACGCCGGCTCTGGGAAAAGGGTGGAAGATAAATTTTTTATAAATAAAAATCGGATAGATATGGAAAACGAAAAGGTTTGTTGCCAGGTTTTGATAATATGGCACAGAACTTGAATTGATCGTAATCAAGAAGAAAAGAAATGGAAATGATGATAATCGTAACCATTTTAGAAAACGGAAAGCGCCGGGCATGAACAAGATAGAATTCTCATCCTGGTGGAGTATTAGATACCGACATAGGACATAATGCCCTTCTCCTCTGCTCTTTCCGGAGTAAGGCGGCGTATCCCCCCCTTCCCCTTCCCCCCCCGCCGCCTTACTCATTTTTTCCCTTCCTCTTGACCCGGGTTTGCGGGTTGCAATAGGATAGTCCTGTCCGGCGTATCACCATTTCAATAACGATAGAGGGGACAGGAAATCATGAGACTCGATACCATTCTTGAAAACGCGCTGATCGTGGATGGTTCCGGCCAAAAACCTTTTTCAGGTGATGTTGGCCTGCAGGGCGATACCATTGCCGCCGTGGGCGACCTGAAACAATGTCAGGCCGGGCAGCGGAAAAACGTGAGCGGGCGGGCGGTCTGCCCGGGATTCATCGACGTCCACTCTCACGCCGACCTGACTTTTTTCAGAAACGACCATGACGACCTGCTGACGCCACTGGTGGAGCAGGGCATCACCACTTTTGTGGGCGGCAACTGCGGCATGGCCCTGGCCCCGATTACAAAGGAGAACCGGGAGGAGATCAAGACCTATCTGGAAGTGTTCACGCAGATGGATTTTGAGCGGGATGTCCAATGGGACACCATGGCGTCCTACATGGAGTACGTGGATAAAAAAGGACTCCTGCTCAACTGCGCCCAGCTTGTGCCCCACGGGGTGATGCGCATTTCCGCCCTGGGGCAGTCGGACAAACCGGCCGACGACAAGGCCATCGCCATGATGCAAAGACTTCTGGCCGAATCCCTGGAGGCGGGCGCCTTCGGCCTGTCCACCGGTCTGCAATACGCGCCGGGGCTGCATTCGGATACCCGGGAGCTTTCCCTGATATCCAGTCCCCTGACCGCCCATGACGCCATTTTTACCAGCCACTTGCGGTCCTATACCAGCAACTGCCTGGACAAGGCCATTGACGAGGTGGCCCGCGTGGCCGCCGATAATAATGTCCGGGGGCAGATCTCCCATATTTTTTCGGTGCCCTGGACCGGTCCTTTTCACTCTCTGACCCTGAAGGTGATCAAGTGGCTGGCCCGCCACGACAAGACCGCCGTGCAATTGATCCCGGACGCCCTGCTGGACGTCGAGATGAACCGTATTCTTAAAAAAGTGGAATCGGTCCGGCGGTCGGGCGTGGGCATGGGCATGGACATCATGCCCACCACCACCGGCTTTACCCACCTGCTGGCCTTTTTCCCGCCCTGGGCTTTGACCGGAGACCGCCAGACCGTATTGCAGCGCCTGCGGGACAAGGCCGTCCGGCAGGAGATGCGCCGCGACATCGAACAGGGCAAACCCATATGGCCCCACCGGGGCAAGAACACCTGGTCGCTTAACCTGATCCGGCAGATGGGCTGGGACGCCCTGCTGGTAATGGCCGTCAACAGCGAAAAGAACAAGCCCCTGGAGGGCCGCCGGTTTACCGAGATAGCGGCGGAGCGGAGCCAGCACCCCTTTGACGTCATGTGCGACCTGCTGCTGGAAGAGGACGGCCAGGTCCTCTCCTTTGAAACCATGAGCGATCCGGAAGACCTGTTCACCGAGCGCTATACCTTTCCGGCACTCAGCGATCCCCGCACCATGATTTCCACCGACACCATTCTGCTGGGCATGGGACGTCCGGCCTATTTGTTCTACGGATGCTATCCCAAGTTCATCAACCGCTATGTTTATCAGAAGAATCTGCTGGACCTGCCGACCGCCGTGGCCAAGTGCACCTCGATTCCGGCCGGACATTTCGGCATTAAAAACCGGGGCCTGATCCGGGAAGGGTTCCAGGCCGATCTACTGGTGATCGACGCGGAAAATTTCCGGACCCAAGCCACTTTCGCTGATCCCCGGCATGCCGCTGAAGGGCTGGATATGGTTTTTATCAACGGCCGGCAGGTGGTGGAGAACGGAAAACGGATCAACCGGGATTTGCCCGGAAGGATGCTGCGGAAAAACGGGTAGTGGCCGTTTACCAATTACAACGGGGCGTTCTTTTAAGTTTTTAAAGAGGTGCCTGATATTCTTTACGGGCGGCCGATGGTCATCCCTATGCGTTTGAAGCCGGTTCTCGCGGGCAGCGTCATTCTGTTTGGACCGCTTCTGTCTCTTTTTCTTCTGTTGGTGTTTTTCCCCGGATTCGTTGTACGCCAGCTGGAGGAATATACCCGGCTGCGCTTTGATTCCGGCATAGGCGCCGGTGAAGGCGCTTTGCCCATTGGCCGGGGTGAGCTGGGGCTGTATGGCCAGCGGTTTGTCATCGATATGGTGGCAAAAACCTGGAATGCCATGGGGCCAGCACTGCTGTGGGCGGCCATCGCGGTCGCCCTGATTCCGATTACCCGTTCCCTCCTGCGGAAATACAACCCGTCCGGCCGCAACCGTCTGGCTGAACCGGCGATTTTTCTGATCCTGCTGACGATCATGACGCTCTGGCGTGAAGCGCCTTGGCCGATGCTTCTGGTCTGCGCCGGCCTGATGCTTTATGCCATGAATTTTTTGATTCCTTTTTCAGATCTAGAACCTCGCAATGGGGGACGACGGTTGTTATCATCCGTTTTTTTCATGGCGGGTTCCCTGACGGGCGTGATGCAGCTTCTGGCGCCGGTACCCCTGTTGTCCTGGCTTGTGAAACTGTCACGGCTGTCATTACGGCAAGATGAATTAAACAAGGTCGCAATCCGGGCCGGAAGGTTGGCTGTCTGCCTGATCAGTTTTCCCCTTCTGGCCCTGTTCGTCTACTCCAATCAGGAAACACCCCGGCCGCCGCAGGTCCGGTCGCTGCTGGTCACGCCGAACCTGTACGATATCGAACTGGATTATCCGGCCGGCCGCTTGATCGTGACGCGCAAGACCGGCGGTACCGGGTTTATGTTGAGCCTGGACCGCCTTGAGGTGTTGCGGGAGTTCTCCCTTCCCTCAGCCGAACTGGAGGACATCGCCCTTGATCAGGAGGCCCGCGAGATCTATCATATCGACAGATTCAATCAGACCATTTTCGTTTGGGATGCCAACAGCCTCAAGGTTCTCAGGAAAGGTCAGATCAGCCGGCCGTCTTCCGGGAGCACCAAGCTGGCTCTGGACGAACGCTCCGGACGCCTGCTGGTCTCATTTGAAAACGACAATCTGTTTGCAGTAGATGGCCATACGCTGGCCTGTTCTTTCATGGGCGCCCCGGGAAACGTTAGCTTGGTGGCGGACCAACAAAACCCTCTGATCTATGTTGGTTCCGAAAGACAACTTTGGGTGGCTGCCGTCAATATGCAGTCCTGCAGGGAAATCAACCGCGTAACCGGCCCTCATCGCGGTGAACGGATGGTTGTGTCGGCGAAACGGAATGAGCTGTATGCGCCTGACGCCAAAGCGGGAACCATATGGGTGTTTGCCACTCCCTCGCTGAACTTGCTTCGAAAGATACCCGCCCAGTTCGGCGTTCGCACCCTGGCCACGGACGATGTGAACGGGCTGCTCCTGGCCGCCAGTGTTGTAACGGGTTACGTGGAAGTCCTGGACCCGGCGTCGGGCCGGTGCCTGAATCGGTATTATGTCGGTAAATATTGCCGTGTCATGAAGACCGACCCTTTGAAGCGTCGGGCGTTCATTACCCTGACGCGGGACGGGCTGTATGTAATCAATTATTAGGGTGGCTGAAGCCCTCTGATGCATCGTGCTTTAGCCGGTCAGGGACGCTTTCAGGGCGCCGTGGATATCCGGATACCGGAAGACAAAACCGGACGACAGCAGTTTGTTCGGGACCACCCGCTGGCTGTTTAGCACCAGGCTGCCCAGCTCGCCGGCGGCCAGGCGCAGGGCCAGCGACGGGACGGTGAAGAAGGCCGGCCGGCGCACGGCCGCGGCCAGGGCGTCCGAAAATTCCTTGTTGGTGACGGCCTGGGGCGCGCAGAAATTGACCGGGCCCCGGATGGTTTCATGGGTCAGAACAAACCGCATGGCCGCGATCAGATCGGTCAGGTGAATCCAGGGAAACCACTGGCGGCCGGAGCCCATTTTTCCTCCCAGCCCCAGCCGGTAGGCGGGCAGCATCTTGGCCAGGGCGCCGCCGGTTTTATCCATCACCACGCCGAAGCGGGTCAGCGCCACCCGGGCGCCTTTTGCTTCAGCGGCCAGCGCCTCTTTTTCCCAGTCCACGCAGACCCGGGCCAGAAAGTCGTCGCCCGGCGAAGCCGTCTCGTCCAGCAGGGTGTCCCCCCGGTCACCGTAGTAACCGGCGGCCGAGGTGCTGCAGAAGACGGTTTTTTTTCCGGAAGGCAGGGCCGCCACCAGGTTGCGGGTGGTCAGGATGCGGCTGTCGTAAATGGCCTGCCGGTAGGTGTCGGTCCAGCGTTTGAAAATATTGGCGCCGGCCAGGTTGATGACGGCGTCCGCGTCCGCCCCGGCCTGCTGCCAGTCCCCCGGCCGGGTGGTGTCCGTCCGGATAAATTGAAAACGATCGCTGGCAATCTCCTGGGGATGAAAGCCGAGGCCGATAATTTCATGGCCGTCCGCCAGCAGCGCGGCGCACAGGGCGCCGCCCACGAACCCGGAGCTTCCGGTCATCAGTATTTTCATGGTTTGTCTCCTTTCTTATCCCGAGTTATCCCAGCAGATTGTCCAGTGCCATCATGATGATAAAGCCGACCAGCACGCCGTAGGTGGCCGGCCGGGATTTGCCTTCGGAATGGGTCTCCGGAATGATCTCGTCGCTGATAACAAACAGCATGGCGCCGGCGGCAAAGGCCAGGGCCAGGGGCAGCACCGGATGAAACAGGGTGACGGCCCCGGCGCCCAGAAGGCCGCCGATCGGTTCCACCAGGCCGGTAGCCGTGGCAATGCCCAGGGCCTTTAGGCGGCTGTAGCCCAGGCCGAGAAGCGGCAGGGCTACGGCCAGCCCCTCGGGCATGTTCTGCAGGCCGATGCCCATGGCCAGGCTGGTGCCCGCACCCGTGTCGCCGGCGCCAAACCCCACGCCCACGGCCATGCCTTCCGGAAAGTTGTGGATGGTGATGGCGATGACAAACAGCCAGATTCTTCTCAGGCGGGATGAAGGACCTTCCGGACCCTTGAAAAAATGTTCATGGGGCATTTTTTTATCGATTACATCCAGAAGGATGCCGCCGAAAAGAATGCCGGCCATAACCACGAACACGCCATGGCCCGGCCAGAGCAGTTCGCCGTGGGCAATGCCCGGGATGATCAGGGAAAAAGAGGTGGCCGCCAGCATGACGCCGGCCGATCCACCCAGCAGGATGCAGAGCGTTTTTCGGGACAGTTCACGGACAAACAATACCGGCAGGGCGCCCAGGCCGGTGCCCAGGCCGGCCAGGGTGCTCGCTAATATGCCATAAAGAAAGAGGGTCATATTTATAATGGATTCAAGGGCTGACAAGGGTTGATGCTCATGTCGTAAAACTTGTCATCAATATATCAGAAGGGCAAAACCGGGGGCAACCGAAAAACAGGCAGGGCGCGCACCTTCGGCAGCAGCTTATGCACGGCCTTGTGCAGCGGATATTTTGACAGTTCATCAAACCTGACCCAGGCAAAGGCTTCCGGCCCGTTCAGGCGAACGCGTCCAGCCAGAGGGCGGCAGAGACAGGCATCCAGGTCGAGGGTAAAATGGGTGTAGGCGTGGCGCACCCGGCCCAGGTGAGCGGCAATCGTCACCGTCAGCCCCACCGTCCGGAGAAGCGCTTCCCGGCAGGCGGCTTCCGTGTCCCGGCCGGTTTTCACCGGACCGGCGGGAAACTCCCAGAGCCCGCCCAGCATCCCCTCCGCCGGTCGCCTGACGATGAGCATTTTCCCCTTACGGATGACAACACCCGCCACCATCTGCCGACGGGGGACCGCTCCGACGGCGGCCCGTGCCGGAAATTTTCCGACTTGTCCTTGCTGAAAAGCGCCGCAGTCTCGGCTGACCGGGCATTGATCGCACCGGGGCGCCCGCGGCCTGCAGATTAACGCCCCCAGTTCCATCATAGCCTGGTTCCAGGTGCCGGGATCCCGGCAATCCAGCAGTCGGTCGGCCAGACAGCGGAAGATCTTGTGCGCGGCCGGCCGGTTGACAGGATCGGCCTTCATCAATAGCCGGGACAGAACCCGCTTGACGTTGCCGTCCGCCACCGCCAGGGCATGGCCGAAGGCGATGCTCTGGACGGCAGCGTTGATATAATCCCCCACCCCCGGCAGCTGCGCGAACCGCTCCGGATCATCCGGCACCCGGGGGGTGCCGGAGGCAACCAGCTCCCTGGCTGCTTTCTGGAGGTGGCGGGCCCGGGAATAATAGCCCAGTCCTTCCCAGGCCTTGAGTACCCGGTCCGGATCGGCTGCCGCCAGCGAAGGAATATCAGGAAAACGGCGGATAAAACGGTTGAAGTAGTCAATGACCGTGGCCACCTGGGTCTGCTGCAGCATGACTTCGGAAACCCAGATGTGATAGGGATCGGCGGATGTACGCCAGGGAAGATCCCGCCGGTTGGAGCGGTACCAGCGGGTCAGGCGTTTTTGAAAAGCGGCGATGGATGGGTTGTCCGTGAGCGGCTCCTACAGGCTTTTTTCCGCTTCCGCCATGATGGTGACCGGCAGTGCGAAAGCACCTTTACCGGTGACCTGGTCGACCAGTTGCTGGGCGCAGATCCGATAGCAGAGCTTGACCTTGACGAGCAGCCCCGAACGCGGTGTTTCGGGTGGAAGTCGGAACGTCTGCGAGGCCGATTGTTTCGGGGCAATGCGGTTGTCTGATAGAATTTCCCGGGCTTTGGCCAGGTTGTCCACCGGCCGGCCGCTTCCGTCGCCGAAAACGGTCCGGTAGAGCGGAACGGAATCGGCCAGGTAGCCGTTGGCGTCCGGCTGTCCGATGGCGTAGACCACCCGGCCGCTGCTGTTATCCGTGACGGCAACATCCAGCCACACCTGGCGCACGTTGCTCAAGCCGGTGGGCAGCTTATGGCCGGCGCCGGTGTTGGTAATGGTCACCGTGATCAGGCCGTCGCCGATTTTTTTGTCGTCGATGGCCAGCGTGGCGGCGTTTTTAAGGCGTTCTTCGGCCAGGCTTATCTTGTCCTGGCCGCCGGACAGGCCCGGCAGAAAATTATTGGCCCCGACAAAGTTGTGGGTAAACACATGGGGACGTTCCGGACCGATGTCGGAAGCCTGGCCGGGATTATCCGGCCGGGGCGTGCTGCCGGTAGCCGGCACGCCGGGACGCTGGTACATGTGGCAGCCCTGGCAGGTGACCCGTTTGGCCGGATCCCGGTCATTGTATGGGCTGGCCGCCCATTCATCATAGGTGGTTTCCAGATCGGTGTGAAAGGCTACGTGCCGGACGTTATGACAGGTGCCGCAGATGCCGGGATTAACGTGAAATTCGGAATAAGCCGCTTCATGGAATTCCGGCTCGGCATCCTTCCGCGGTCCCCGCTTTAGGCCGGGCTCCGCTTCGCCGTTTCCGGGAGAAAGAATGATCCCGTTGTTGTACATGCGGGTCGTGCCGGTGGCGGAATGGCAGAAGTCGCACTGAACGCCGAAGGTGGCGATTTCCGGCACCGCCGCCAGATCATCGGATGTCTTGCCGGGATTGCCGCCGGCGGCGCCCACCGGCGTATGGCACTTGACGCAGGACTCGGCCTCCTCGATTTCTCCGGCCTCGGTCAGGCCTTTTAAGAAAAAGGCGGCCACGGCATTGTAAATCGGGTCAGTATGCGCCAGGCTGTGGGTCGAGTTTTCCCACTGGCTGTAAATATCGCTGTGACAGCCGGCGCAGGTTTCAGGGGAGATAAAGCGGGAGGGCTCAATCAGGTCCGCCGCCTGAAGATGCCCTGAAAAAAGCAGCGTCAACAGCAACGCCACCGCCAAACCGAACAGGCGGTTCCCCCGCGTTTCGTTTTTCATGATTCGTCCCCGTCAGGGCAAAGCCTCGGAGCCAACCCCATCCACCTCACCCTGCACCTTAAACCCTGTACCTGCACCTTGCCCCTATCCCAGCTGTTTCAGCTTGCCGGCCAGGATCACCATGTGACTCATCTCTTCCTTGATAATAGTCCGGACCTTGCCTTTTCCAAGGTCTCCGCGGACCAGTTCGCACATGCCCGCGTAAAAGGCGATGGAGTCCTTTTCGGCGGCCATGGCCGCTTTCAGCACCTCTTCCAGGGAGGTCATGTCAATGGTTTTCTGGTGAAACACCCGTCTGTCCGCAAGGGCCTTAAGATATAAAGCGGTTTCGTCTTCCGGGTCAAAGGCCCCGGGTTTTTTTTCGTCGGCCGTCAGATCGGCGCGCAGGCCGGCGAAGGTTTTCTCATGCTGATCTTCCATCCGGGCCAGCTCTTCCAGCGTATCGCGGGTCATCTGATCAGGAGCGTTTCTGGCCGCGTTCCGGTAAAAGGCGGCGCCGTTGCGCTCGATTTCCTCGGCCATCGTCAGAATTTCATCGATATTAAAATCAAAAGCCATTGTTCTTTCCTTTCCTGTGCAGTTTCTTTATCTGTTTATTTTTGTTCCGTATCCGCTGCCGGTTTCAGAGCGTTTTTATCTTTTGCGGGGATTGTATTGAATCGCCGCACCCGTTCGGGCATCACATCATGGGTTCAAAGGATTTCTTACTGGCCCCGCAGACCGGGCACTTCCAGTCTTCGGGAAGATCGGCGAAACGGGTCCCCTTGGGGATTTTCCCTTTTTTATCCCCCCGGTCGGAATTATAGATATACCCGCAACTTGTTGTCTGGCATCGATACATATCCGGCTGCTGGCTCATGGCGCCTCCTAAAACAGTTATTATTTATCAAATAATAAAAACTATCAAAAGGATGTCAAACAAGGCAAGGGCTTTTTTGATAAAGGATCCGAGGGCCAGGCGAACGGCGTTGAATCCGATGAGCATTTTTAAAAACTGTTGCTCCGGCAAGTGCCTCTTGTTATATCTTTTAAAATCAATGCAGCACATTCCTGAGGTTGTCCGATCAGCGGCGGCCGGGGATTTAATTTAAGGGTAAGGGGGAAAATCATGAAGACCGAACAAGCGGCGTTTCACACCTATCAGCAGTATTTCAATAAGGAACACGAGATGCTCCGCAAGGCCCTGCGGGAATTTGTTAAAAAAGAGATCACCCCGTTTGTCAACGAGTGGGAGGCCGCCGGTGAGTTCCCCCGGGAGCTGTATAAAAAAATGGGCGACCTCGGCTATCTGGGCATCGGCTTTCCCGAATCCATGGGTGGCAGCGGCGGCGATGTTTTCACCACGGTGGTGTTTAATGAAGAGATGATGCGCTGCGGTGCCGCCGGCGTGGTGGCCAGCCTCGGCTCCCACGGAATCGGGTTGCCGCCCATCGCCATGCACGGCACACCGGAACAGATCGACCGGTTTGTCCGGCCGGTCATCGCCGGGGAACGCATCGCTGCCCTGGGCATCACCGAACCCGGCGGCGGGTCGGACGTGGCCAGCCTGAAAACCACGGCCGTGCGCGACGGCGATTATTATGTCGTCAATGGCAGCAAAACCTTCATTACCAGCGGTATCCGGGCCGATCAGCTCACCTGCGCCGTGCGTACCGGCGGGGAAGGCGCTCACGGCATCAGCTTCCTGCTGATCGAATCCAATACCCCGGGCTATTCCACCGGCCGGAAGCTGGAAAAAATGGGCTGGCTGGCGTCGGATACCGGTGAAATTTTTTTCGACAACTGCCGGGTCCCGGCTGAAAATCTGATCGGCAAGGAGAACGAGGGCTTTTACATCATCATGGGAAACTTCCAGATGGAACGGCTGCAGTTGTCCATCATGGCCAACATGACCGCCCAGCTGGCCCTGGAGGAGTCGGTCAAGTACGCCCGCCAGCGGGAAGCCTTTGGAAAACCCCTTAAGGCCTTCCAGGTGACGCGGCACAAACTGGCCGACATGGCCACTCTGGTGGAAGCCAGCCGGGAGTTCACCTACCGGGTGGCGGCCAAGATGAACGCCGGTGAAAACCAGATCAAGGAAGTTTCCATGGCCAAGAATTTCTCCTGCCAGGTCAGCGACAAGGTCACTTATGACGCGGTCCAGATTTTCGGCGGCTACGGCTACATGCGCGAATACCTGGTGGAGCGGCTGTACCGGGACAACCGCATCCTCTCCATCGGCGGCGGCACCACCGAAATCATGAAGGAAATCATCTCCGGGTTCGTGGTGTAACAGCATGATGATCCAGAAAACCGCCGCTATCACCGAAAACCGCCCTGTGTCCGGCGCCTGCTGGAAGATGACCCTGGCCGTGGGAACGGACATGGCGGCCGCGGCCCGGCCGGGGCAGTTTGTCATGGTCCGGGTTCCGGACGGCGGCCTGAAGCCTTTTCTGTCGCGGCCCTTTTCGATTCATCGTATTAATAAGGAAAGGGGCCTCCTGGAACTGCTCTACAGAGTCGTGGGCCATGGTACCCGCCAGATGGCGTCCCGTTGCGCCGGGCAGACCATGGAGCTGGTCGGGCCCCTGGGCAATGGCTTTCGGATCGAGCAACCATTTAAAAACATAGCGTTTGTCGCCGGCGGTATGGGGGTGGCGCCACTGGTTTTCCTGGCTGAAACGCTGGTTGCGGAACACGGCGGCGCGCTGCGGGCCCGGGCTTTTATCGGCGGCGCCTGCGGAGAAGACCTGCTGTGTTGTGATGTTTTTGCCGGTCTGAACATGGATGTGGCCGTGGCCACCGAGGACGGTTGTGCCGGATGCCGTGGTTTTGTCACCCAGCCGTTTGAAAACGCAATAAAAACAGATTCTCCGGAAATGGTCATGGCTTGCGGACCGCCGGCCATGCTGGCTGCCGTGGCAAAAATCAGCGCCGCCGCCGACATTCCCTGCCAGGTATCCATCGAGTCCCTCATGGCCTGCGGCATCGGCGCCTGCCTCGGCTGCGCCGTAAAATCTTCAGGCAATGCCAATTATTACAAACACGTATGTAAAGACGGCCCTGTTTTTGCGGCGTCTGAAATCGACCTTGACGGGCTGGCGGCAAGCCACGGGGCAGGACAGCGGGCGTTTTCGGTCCGGAAAAGCTGATTCTCTTTTTTTTAAGTTGACTTGCCGGAACCGGACATGTTATTAAACCTTTTTTGTTTGGCAAACGGTTTGTCATGAAGGAAGAGACCAGACGCGCGATAAGAGACCTGGGTTATTACAGTGGCCTGGGGTTGTCGGTCGCGCTGGCCATTTTCATCGGCCTTTTTTTCGGTATCTTCCTTGACGCGACCTTCGGCACCGGGCCGGTGCTGATGTTTGTGTTCCTGGGGCTGGGCATACTGGCCGGGTTCCGGAACATTTTACATGCCATGAGACGGGTACAGGATGAAGGAAAAAAGGATCACTCCGACAAATGACGCGATTGAGCAGCGGCTGTTGAGCTTCATCAATCGCGCCAACTGGATTCTGCTGGTCGCCATCGCGGCCGGCGGTCTGGTGATGGACAACGCGGGAGTGGCCGGGGGCCTGATCTGCGGCGGATTGATTGCCACGGTTAATTTCCACCTGCTTCACCGGACGCTCAAAAAAGCCTTTGGTTCCGGCCGCCTGTCTTTCCGGGGCCTGGTCATGGCCAAATACTATATGCGGTTTACGGTCAGCGGCCTGATCCTGTTCGTTCTGATTTCAAAGCACCTGGTTGATCCGCTGGCACTGTTCGCGGGATTGTCCGTGGTGATCGCCAGCATCTTTCTGGCAACCTTGTCTGAATTGAAAAAACTCATATTCAAGGAGGCGGTGTAAGTTGGAACATCCATATCTTTTACTGGTAAGCCTGTTCGATGCCGTGGGGCTGGGTCATTTCGCGGCTGCATACAAACATGTCATTTATTCCTGGCTGGTGATGGCCATATTGATCGTCTCAAGCATAGTGGCCACCAGAAGCATCACCCTTATTCCCGGCAAGGCCCAGAACCTGTTTGAAATCATCATTTCGGGGATTGAAAACTTCATGGTCGGTATTACCGGCGAAGAAGGGCGGTGGTTCTTCCCCCTGGCGGCCACCATTGCCCTTTATATTTTCGTTTCCAATCTCCTGGGCCTGGTTCCCGGTTTTTTTCCGCCCACGGCCAACATCAACACCCCGCTTTCATGCGCCCTGGTTGTTTTTGTTTTCACTCATTACATCGGCGTCAAATATCACGGAGCCAAATACGTCAAGCACTTTCTGGGGCCCTCCCTGGCCCTGGCGCCGCTGATGCTGATCATCGAAATCATCGGCCACCTGGCCCGGGTTCTGTCCCTGACCTTCCGTCTGTTCGGGAACATGATGGGGCATGAACTGGTGCTCATGATCCTGTTCTTTCTGGCCGGTCTCTACCTGGCGCCGCTGCCGATCATGGCCCTGGGCATCCTGGTCTGTTTTATTCAGGCGTTTGTTTTCTTTATTCTGTCGATCATTTATTTTTCCGGCGCCATGGAACACGCGCACTAAATATTAACATTACGGAAGCATTGGTTAGTCAATAACAGGAAGAAGCATTCAACACATCAGTAAGGAGGAAGAAACAATGGAATTGAGTGTAGCGGCAGTCAAAATTCTGGTAGCCTGCGTGACAGCGGCTGGATTCGGCATCGGCATCGCGGCCTTCGGTTGCGGTATCGCTCAGGGCCTGGGCCTCAAGGGCGCCGTGGAAGGCGTTGCCCGTAACCCGGAAGCTTCCGGCAAGATTACGGTTACCATGCTGATCGGTCTGGCCATGATCGAATCTCTGTGTATTTACGCGCTGGTCGTGGCGCTGATCCTGATCTACGCCACCCCCATGGCGGGTCCGGTCATCAGCCTGCTGGGCGCCGGTCACTAATCGTCGACCGTTCAAAGCTTTAGCCGAAAAGGGCCGCGCGTTTCGCGCGGCCCTTTTTATTTACTTGCTACGAAGATTGACGCAGACCATAGTCAATACCCCGCTGTTTGCGGCCCGGTCCTTTATTCAAAAGTTTTAACCAAACAGTAATGGAAAAAAGAGGAATAACATTTGGCAGCCATGACTCTATGGTGGATTTTTCCCCTTTTCTGCGAAAAAGGCCCTGGCGCTATTGCATGCACGGCATCCAGAACAACGATGTTTCCGGAAGGCTTACCGTTAGAATATTGTTATCGCTGTTCAATCCAAAGCGAGCGGCGGTGCGGCGCGGCACTTCAAATTTCAAAATGGCATTAGTAGCCGTGTGTTGAAAATGTACGAGTTGTGTCGTATCAAGGTCAAGAAGTCGCGCCTTGCCCTTCAGCGCTAATTCACCAGATTGCGGTGGATGGGCGGCGTCGCATAACTTTATATCGTCTGATAGAATGCCTACCGCAACCGTGGTGCCCGCAATGGGCGCGTTTTCACCCGCGGGCATGCGCAGGGTCAGGCCCAGGACGGAGCAGTCGACAAGCAGGCGGTCGCCTTCACGCCCGGCCACTTTGCCATCCCAGAGGTTGTTGATACCCAGAAAATGGGCCACTTCGGTATCAGCCGGACGGCGGTAGACCGTTGACTTATCGCCTTGCTGACGGATACGGCCGTCCAGCAGGATGCTGACACGGTCGGCCAGGAAGTATGCTTCGGTTAGGTCATGCGTAATGAGCAGGACGGTCAGGTTTTGTTCCTCCTGCAGTTCTCGCACCAGCCACCAGAGTTCTCGTCGTAATGATTCATTCAAGGCGGTGAACGGCTCATCCAGCAGCACAAGGCGCGGCCGGCTGGCCAGGGCACGTACAAGACCGACCCGCTGGCGCTCGCCCCCGGACAATGTCATGGGCAGACGATCCAGTAACCCGGCGATGCCCGTGGCCTCCACCAGTTTGTCCACCAGCGGCTGGAACTGTTTCGATGGGATTCCGCGGGCACGGGCACTGTAGTTAAGGTTGTCGCGCACCGTTAAATGGGGGAACAGTCCGAGTTGCTGCGGCAGATAGCCCAGGCCCCGCCGTTCGACGGGATGACGGGTAATATCTTCGTCATCGAGCAGGATGCGGCCGCGTTCGGGAGGAATCACCCCCAGCACGGCTTTCATCAGCGTTGTCTTTCCCGCGCCGGAAGGACCGATTACGGCATGACCTTTGCCTCGCGCAACGCTCAACTCAATATCCCGCAGACAAAACGCACCGGTGGTGACGGTCATCCGTTCGATTTCAAACATGCGCCATCCTTCCCAGCAACCGGCGCGCGATATAAAGCGAGGTGAGACCTATGCTGACGAGTACTAAAATTAACGCTACCGTTCCTTTGATGTCGGCGGTGGCCAGCCGCATAAAAATTGCCACCGGCAGTGTCTCGGTTCGCATGGCCATCGTGCCCGCCACCATGATGGTTGCGCCGAATTCACCCAGCGCCTTTGCCCAGGCCAGGATGAACGAGGCGATCAGTCCTCGCCGCGCCAGGGGCAGCGTGATGGTGAAAAAGGCATGACGCGGTGTTGCCCCCAGCGTGCGCGCGACGATTTCCAGTTCAGCCGGCACTTCGTCAAAGGATGTTTTCAGCAACCGCACGGCAACACCCAGGATAGTGATAAACTGCGCCAGCACGATACCGGCAAACGCGAATACGAAGTGTACAACATGCTCCTGCACCCATTCGCCGATCGGGTTATTGAAGAAAATCAATATCATCGCACCCAGCGCAGCCGGGGAAACAATAATGGGGAATTCCAGCACCGTGTCGGTGATTTCACGTCCACGAAAATGATAGCGCGACAGAGCGTATGCGGCCGGTATAGCCAGCAGCAGGGCCAGCGCGGCCGCAACGGTTGCGGTCAGCAACGAGAGCTTTATTGAAAACAGGGTGCGGTCTGAAGTGAGAACCTGGCGGAGAATCGGCGCGTCAAAGAACCATGCCAGCGATAGGATCAGTCCGCCGTAAAGCACAAGCACCAGCAACGCGGCGAAAGTAGTTGAGCGTTGAAAGGTCATGCGTCCGTGTTATTTATTAATCCATTCCGCCGGCACGGCATATTCTCCGCCGACCGGTTTGCTTTCGCCCAGCCATGCGGCAGCCTCTTCCGCTGTTGCAAAGTAATGAAATTTCGTAAATACGGCCCGTCCCTCCGGCCCGGCCATAAAATCGATAAACGACTGCGCGGCTTGGCGGTTCCGGGTAAATCTTGAAGTTGCGATCGGAATGTAACCGATGCGCGGGATCATTCCCCGGGGTAATCGAACGGTCTCGATATGTTCCGGATCCCAATGTTCAAAAACGCTCCACCCGAGTACCGCATCCGCCATCTTGAGTGAAATAGCCGTGGCTGTTTTTTCACAAGACTCGGTATAATTGATCAGGTTGCGTCGGAATATTTTTTTTTCCGCCGGCGTAAATTGGTGTTCGATAATTTCCACCGCATACGCGCCGACGCACACACCCTCCGGATTTGCAATGGCCACCTTCAGGCCGGGACGGAGTAAATCGCGTAACCCATTAATCTTGTGGGGGTTACCCCGGAAAACATTAATCGCCGGAACGAGATATACAATAATCTTTTCCGTCTCAGGAAACACATCGCCGTCACGCTTGGCCTTCTCCATGTAATCGGATGATCCGGGAAAATAAAGGTCTCCTTGTTTGGTCAGCTTCATTTGTGAGAGAATGCTGCCTGAACCGCCGATCACCAGATCCACCTTTACGCCTGTTTTCTGCTCGTAAAGCAAGGCCGCTTCCTCTGCGGCCGGCTTTGATGCCGCGCCGACATAAACGAGAAGATTCTCAGCGGCATCAGCAGGTCCGTCCGTGAAGATCATACCCAGAAGCATAATCAATACGATGTAACGATCCCGGAGTTTTTTTGTTCTAACCATTCGCCGCCCCCTTTTTCCGATGAAGTTTTTTTTGAAACTTTTCAAACTCGCCTTCGGCGAAAACGGTGAGTTTATTTTCCATTTCTTTATATTGCTGAATGTATAACTCCGCGAAAGGTGTCAGTAAGGTTCCGCCACGGTTATTCCCGCCCCTCGTGCTGATCACCATGGGCCGTCCGATGTCTTGCTCCAGAAACTTCAGCAGTTTCAATGCCTTGACATAAGAAAGGCTCATGCTCTGGGCCGCCTTGTTGATGGATTTATGCTCTTTAAGCCGTTCCAGCAGACGCAGAGGCCCCGCTCCCATGAATTGCAACCCCTGATCGTTGAGGATGGATATTTTTATTTTGATTCTCATTTGTCGATATTTATGCTGTTAAATAACGGAAAATGTCAAGGGCTTTATTTGACAACATATGGCATATTTTGAAAAGAAACATCTTAACCTGAACAATAGATCTGACGCGTATCGTCAGATATCGATAAAATTAAGTGTTCGTACGAGTTGCTTTAATCCATGCTGTTAAGGAGTCATGATGTTTTTCCCCGTCGCCCAGATCGAAGTAGCCCCCTGGTTGCCGCCGGTAATCGCCCTAATCATTTCTTTCTTTACCTCCATGGGAGGGGTCTCCGGTGCCTTCCTGCTGCTGCCCTTTCAGGTCTCGGTACTTGGATACACCAGCCCGTCGGTTTCCGCCACCAATCAGCTTTTCAACATCGTGGCCATCCCCAGTGGTGTTTACCGTTACTGGAAAGAGGGCCGCATGGTCTGGCCCTTGACCTGGATCGTGATCCTTGGCACTCTGCCCGGGGTGCTCATCGGCGCGGTGGTGCGGGTGACCTGGCTGCCCGATCCCCGTCATTTCAAGCTCTTTGCCGCGGCGGTATTGCTCTATATCGGTATAAGAATGGCGCGGGATCTGCTGAAAAGAAAGGGAGACACTTCACCTTCAGAAGCAACCGGATCCGGAGCGGAAGCGGGTGGTTCATCCGCGTTGCAGGTGACGCGTTTTGACGCAAAACGGCTGGAATACAGCTTTCGGGGGGAATCGTTCGGCGCGCCATTCTGGGGCGTTTTTGCCGTGAGCTTTATCGTGGGTATTGTGGGCGGTATTTACGGCATAGGCGGCGGATCCATCATCGCGCCTTTTTTTGTGACGTTCTTTCGGTTGCCGGTTTACACCATCGCCGGCGCGGCTCTGATGGGGACTTTTGTCACGTCCGTGGCCGGCGTGGCTTTTTATCAGGCGATCGCCCCTTTTTATCCCGGCATGTCCATCGCTCCGGACTGGCTGCTGGGTATTCTCTTCGGTCTGGGTGGAATGGCGGGCATGTATCTGGGCGCCCGGTGTCAGCGGTTTGTTCCGGCCAAGGTCATCAAGTGGATGCTGACCGCTGTATTGCTCTTTACCGCCGCTCAGTATGTGGCCGGTTTTTTCCTGGTTTGAAAAATACCAGCCAGGCCAGAACCAGCGACACGATCAGAAAGGAAACATCGCGGGCGATGGTCCATAAATCCGCCGGTCCTTCCGTAGCTTCGGTAGAAAAACAGCCGCAGTGAATATTCAGCCCGCGAGCCAGATTAAAGGCCAGCGCGGCGATGAAAATGGTCATGAGTCCGGTGCTGATGCCGACAGCCCCGGGTAGCCAGAACCCGGCCACCAGGCAGAGGCCGATCAGCAACTCAACCCATGGCAAAATCAGCGCCGCCGGACTAATCAGCACATCGGGAAGGATCTGATAGTCGCAGACCGCCTGGGCAAAGGCCTGAGGGTGAATAATTTTATCATAACTGGCATACAGAAAAACGCCGCCCAGAAAAAGGCGTAGCACCACAAACATAATTTTTTCGACCGGAGAAGGGCTGCTGTCTTTCCGGGTATGCTCACCTTGCAGGTTTTCGGGTTTACACCCGCCACTTCCGTTGCAGGCCATTTCACACAGCAGGGTACCCCGGCCGCAGTCAGCGGTTTCAAACTGTAGCACCGGATGGTCAATGCCGAAACGATGCAGCAGTTCCCGGCGGATACGCTCGGCCAGTTCGCCGGTTCGGCTCACCGGCTGGTCAGGCACCACCACATGGCAGGAAAAGGCGATGCTGGCGGAAGATACCTGCCAGGCATGCAGATAGTGAACACCCGCTACCCCGGACATTTTCTCCAGAAGACTTCTGACCTCTTCGAGCCTGATGTGAACGGGAGTCGCGTTCATCAGCACGGCCGCCGCCTCCTTGAACAGGCCCCAGCCGTTTTTCAGGATAAAGAAAACGATGGCCAGGGACAGCAGCGGGTCGAGCCAGTACCAGGGATAAAAGAGGAAAATAACACCGGTCATCAGGACTACCACCGACGTCAGCAAATCTCCCACCATGTGCAAAAAGGCGCCGCGGATGTTCAGGCTGTTTGCCGCGTCCCGGTGCAGCAGCCAGGCCGACAGGCCATTGCCGGTGACGCCGACCGCGGCCAGGATGACGACGGTCGATCCGTTGACGGGCTGGGGGGTCAGAAAACGCAAAACAGCATGGTAAAGGATGAGCCCGGAAGCACCGGCCAGGAGCATGACGTTAATCAGTGCGGCCAGGATTTCCGCGCGCCGGTAACCAAAAGTGTTAAAAACGGTGGCGCCCCTGCGACCGACGCGAAAAGCGATATAGGAAATCAGCACCACGGTAAAATCGCTGAAATTATGCACGGCATCCGAGATCAGCGCCATGCTGTTGGCCGCGATGCCGCCGATCACCTGAGCCACGGGAATGATCAGGTTCAGGGCCATGGTGATCAGCAGCCGGAAGCCTTCGGCATCCTTTTCCGCCGGCGCGCCATGGCGATGTTCATGCCCCGCGTCAATTCGATCCGCGGCATCATGCAGAAATGAACAATCCGGAATATTCATGGGGTCACGCCCCTGTTTTGGTGGGCAGACCGGCCTGCTGCCACAGGGTCCAGCCGTTGATCAGCACGCGCACGTTTTTCAACCCCATGGATCGAAGAAAACCGGCCAGCTCATGACTTAAGTCGCAGCCGGTTCCGTCGCAATACGTGATGATGGCTTCGGCCGTCTCCAGTTGCCTGTTCACCCGGGAAAGATAACGGTCCACTTCCAGCCAGGGTAAAGGCAGGGCCCCCTGAATATGCCCCTCGATATACTGGTCGATGGATCGTGCGTCTACAAAGAGAACCCTGCCCGCTTTAAACAACTGCCGCGCCCCGGCCAGGTCAATGGCTAGACCCTCTTCCCCGGCATCGGCCAGGCGGGCTTCAGCCGACCAGCTTCCAGCAAGAGGGATGCCGTCGGGACGCAGGGCGTTGACCCCCAGGGCGAGAACGCACGCCGCCGTCGTCAGCAGAATAATCTGCCAGAACGCCTGTTTTAAAGCAAACCAGGTTCTTTTTTTATCCATGAACCCGTTTTCCCAATGGACTTCTGCCCCGTGGTTTTCCAGTGCGTGATTAAAACTTTATTGAAGCCCCCGCCTGAACAACATGTTTGTCGTAATCATAGATGTTCACATTGGTGTGCGTGTGAATAAACGTGTAACTGGCCATCAGGTCAAGGTGGCGGGTGACCTGAAAGTTGTACTCGGTGCCCAGGCTGGCGGCAATATCGTGGCGTTTGTCGGAGGAGGTCTCGTTGATATAATCCCATGCCCTGGAGTCATAATAGATGCGCTGATAATCCCCCAGTATCCGGAAATAGGTCCTGTCTTTTATGCTGATCAGATAGGCCATGCCGCCGCCTATGGAATGGCCGTCCTCGTCAAAGGAAGGGTAGGGGTCCACGTCCAGGATCTGTGAAATTTTTCCGTATACTTCAACCGCCTGACGGGAATCCGGCAGTTTAAAGGTCGCCGTGGGGGCAGCGGAGTAGCGGTGATATTTGGAATCATCATCTTCCATGCCGTAAACATACTGCAGGGGCAGGCTGAATATGAAATCGCCCTGAAACAACTGCGGCTCGACGGACACCAGCTGCTCAATTACATCATTTTCCTTAAACGCTTCATGCAAATCAGCGTAGACATTATAGTCGGCCCGCAGCCCCAGGCGATCACCGAATTTACGCTGCCAGTAGGCGGAAAATCCCGCGAATCCCGCGTAATCGCCCTCGTCCTTGCCGGTGTCCTGGGCGCTCAGGCTCTGAACAATGTGTGAATCGAATTTGCCTCCGGCCATCACGGACGCGCCAAAGCTACCGGCTTCTCCATCCTGGCTTTTTACGCGGTCCTGAATTTTGGCTCCCCCGACCTGGGAGATGCTCTGTGACGGAGCGCTGCACCCTCACCCGGCAGCCCATACCGGGACAGTGTGCATTCCGAAAAACACGCCAAGAATCATAAAAAGGAAAAGTCGTTTCATTGTCACATCTCCTGTGCATAAATATTATCAGCGGCCGGTTTGTATCAAGGTAACATCATACAGAAACGCTTCTTATTTTTACATAAAAATAATTTTTCAGGGTTGTGTTTAGCGGTCCATAAACAATACCGGAGTACTTAAAAATTAATGATATGAAACAGGTATTTGAAGCAGAAATAGAATCCGACCGCCACAAAAAGCACTCCCGTAATGCGTCTCAACCACCGTTCGGCAACGGTCAGGCGGTTGAAAAAAATCCCGGCCAGCCGGCTGCTGTAGGCAATGATCATGGCAAAGAGAATGACCGGGGCCGCGGTCCCGACGCCATAAAGCAGGGGCAGGAAAAACCGGGACTGAAATTTCAGGGACAACGGGATGACGCTGCCGAAAAAAAGCGCCGCGGATACGGGACAGAAGGAAAGAGCAAAGAGAACTCCCAGCAGCACGGCCCCGATAAAGCCGCTGTCTCCCAACCGCTGCAGCATGTTCATGCTGAAGGAAACGTTCGGCAGCCGCAGGGGAACGATATCCAGAATAAACAGACCGGCGATCAGCAGCACCGGCCCGAGGATCTGATTCATGTGGGCCTGGAGAAAGTTGGACGACCCGGGTATGGAAATCAGCCCGCCCACAATGAGGATGCTGATGACCATGTACGACAGGGTCCGCCCCAGGGTATAGGCCAGAGCGGCCAGGATAGTCGCGTACCGGGAATCGATCTGCTTGCCGATATAGGTGGTGGCCGCGATATTGGTGGCCAGGGGGCAGGGGCTGATGGAGGTCAGGATGCCCAGCCAGATAACGGAAGCGATTTGCGCCGCACCGAAATCCATCATGGCTCCTTTAACCAGTCGGTAATTTCCGATACGACATACTGATCGAATTTTTCCCTGTTCCTCACGGTGGTCCAGATCTCTTTCAGGTCTTTCCAGCGGGTTTCCTTGCCGTCCCTGACTTCGGAAAGAATCAGGTGCTTGGTGTAAAGCTGATAGTCCTGCACATAATGGGCGTTGCCCGGTTCGTCCACATTGACCGCCCGCCAGACCAGAGAGCCGTTTTTCAACTGCTCCGCGAAATGGCTATTGATGGTTTCCGCGGAAAAGGCCTCGATCGTCTTGCAGGTGGGGCAGCGGAAGGTGTTGTGAAAATAGGTCGCGACCAGGTAGCGGGACGGTTTCGGGCTTTCCGCGGCCTGGGCCGTGGCTTGTCCCCCGGCAGGCGGTTCGGCCATGGCCGTCGTCATCAGTCCCGCGGTTATGAAAACGGTCAGCGCCAGACATAAAAACACGGTTTTAAAAATCCACTTCATCAGATCAATCTCCTTCAATAAAAGTTATTTTTTTGCAAACCAATGACTTGTCTTCAAACAGATTTTTACCAGCATCAGCATGACCGGAACTTCGATCAGGACGCCGACAACCGTGGCCAGGGCCGCGCCCGAGGAAAGACCGAACAGCATGGTGGCCGTGGCAATGGCCACCTCGAAATGGTTGGAAGCGCCGATCATGGCTGCCGGGGCCGCATCCGCGTAGGGCAAATTAAGGAGTTTCGCCAGCCCGTAACCCAGCCAGAAAATCAACATCGTCTGAATGAACAGCGGAACGGCGATCCAGACGATGGTGAGCGGATTGTTGATGATCACGTCACCCTTGAATGAAAAAAGCAGCACCAGGGTGGCCAGCAGGGCGATAATGGTGATCGGCGTCAGCACATGCAGAAATTTTTCGGTCAACCAGACCATGCCCTTGGCTGAAATGATCCAGCGACGGGAAAAATAACCGGCGACCAGGGGAAGCGCAACGTAAATCAGAATCGAGAGCAGCAGGGCCTGCCAGGGCACCGGCAGCTTGCCCACGCCCAGCAGAAAACCGCCCAGCACCCCATAGAGTACCAGCATGGTCAGGGAGTTGATGGCCACCATCACCAGGGTCAGGCCGTCGTTGCCCCTTGAGAGATAACCCCAGACCAGCACCATGGCCGTGCAGGGTGCGATGCCCAGCAGAATGCAGCCGGCCAGATAACTGCGCCAGAGGGGAACCTGCATCATCTTGACGCCGTCGACCAGCACCACGGTTCCCGCTCCGTGGGCCGCGCCCACCGGCAGGTCCAGGCCGAAGGGCATCTTCACCAGGTCTACGGCCTCCGGGCCGATAAAGCTGTAGAAAAGGGTGCCCAGAAAAAAGAGGGCGATGGCATACATGGTAAACGGCTTGACGCACCAGTTGATGAACAGGGTCAGAAAGACCGGCTTGCCGCTTCGGCCGGCCTTTACCACGGAAGCAAAATCGATTTTGACCATGATCGGGTACATCATGAAAAACAGGCAGACGGCAATGGGAATCGACACCACCGGCGCGCCCTTGACGTAAATGGCCAGCCCGTCCAGAGACCGGGCCGCTCCCGGCGCCACCTTCCCCAGCAAGATGCCGGCAATGATGCAGAGAATAACCCACACGGTCAGATAGCGCTCAAAGACGCTGGTCATTTTTCGATCATTGTTTTCGGCACTCATTCTTTTTTCTCCTCATCGGTTATGTCAGGTTGACGGGAATTTGCTTCACAAAGTCCCGGATTTCATCCCTCACCCGTCGATAGTGAATCATGCCCTCTTCGTCGTCGCGGGCGCCTCTGGCCAGTTCCGGCGGGTCGTCAAATCCGGCGTGAACCCGTTTGACCCGACCGGGAAACAGGGGGCAGGTTTCGTTGGCATGGCCGCACAGGGTGATGACATAATCAAACGCTTTCTCCGGCAGTTCGGCAATGGTTTTGGATGTCTGACCGCTGATATCCACTCCGGCCTCGGCCATGGCCCGAACCGCCAGGGGGTTGAGCCCGCGCTTTTCAGTGCCCGCCGACCAGGCGTCGATGGTGTCCGATTGCAAAGCTTTTGCCCAGCCTTCCGCCATCTGGCTGCGGCAGGAATTACCGGTGCACAGAAAGAGGATTTTTGTTTTTTTGCTCATCCGGTCTCCTTTGCAAGGCTATTCAAAATCAAATCCCGACAGGTAGGCGTTCAGTTTTTCCCGGCTCTCCGGGTTCAGTTCCGGGCAATCTTCCGCTCCCCGGCCGCCATCCATCACCTGAACGGCAAACACCATGCAGGTGGGCTGGCCGCACTTCTTACAGTTGCTTTTGGGCAACAGCTTTAATATCTCCATCAGCAGCGGCTTCTTTTTTCCCGCATAACACGGGGTTATCTCGGCCCGCTTTTCCCAGGCATGGTTGATCTCCGATTTGAGCCACTCCACCAGCTTGCGCGCTTCCTCTTCGTCCTTCAGGGCATTGATGGCGATCTTGCGGCCATGAACGGTGATTAATTTCCCCTGGACTTTGAAGGTTACCGAGGGCGGGTCCTGAAGGAAGACATCTCCTCCCAGGATCGCGTTTACATAGGGCAAGGCTTCGCTGACGTCCTGGTCCAGGTGGGCGAAGCAGTGCACGGCCATGGCGCCGGGGTTGCACTCGGAATTAAAAATTTCCAGTTGATAGCTGCTCAGCAGCATGGGGCGCCTCCGCATTCACAGGCGAACTTCTTTGCGCCGTCTGGTTGTCTTTCTCCTACCGAGCGCCTTACCGCTGCCTTGACCCGGTCGATGTCCATCCGCTCCAGATGGAAGTTCTTGTTTTTTTCAATCCCCTCATCGGTAATGACCAGGTAGTTTTTTAAGGGAATTCCGGCGTTTTTTAGAATCGCCCTGGCGCAGCCCACCTGACAGCCGTCAACGACCACCAGCGTCGGGACGTCCCTGGCCGACTGCACAAAACCTGAAATCAGACCGCCGATGCCGGCCAGGCAGAACATTTTACCAAAGCCCTCCTGGGTGAGTTCGATGGCTGCCTGATTGGAAAGCTGACCGACATTGGAACCGCCCGAACAGGCCAGAATCATCACCTCATTGCCTGCGGCACAACATGAATCCGCCATTGTAACCTCACTTGCTTTTTATTTTTTAAACCAGGATTTGACATCCTCTTTTTTAGGAATTTTTCCCACCGACTTTACCTCGCCGTCCACCACCACCGCCGGCGTGCCGAAGACGCCATAGCCGGCGATTTTCATCAGATCAGTGACTTTTTCTACGTTGGCGGTCACGCCTGCTTCAGCCACCGCCTCTTTGACGATTTTTTCGGTCTGCTGACATTTGGGGCAGCCGGGCCCCAGCACCTTGATGTCCATGTCTTTTCCTCCAGCTTGCTATTTGGTTTGTTTGGCGGCCTGTTCGATCCAAAGCTTGAGTTTGGCCCTGGGCGGAACAAAACCCACGGCTTTAACTTCGTTGTTGATGATCAGAGCCGGTGTCCCCATCAGGCTGTAACGTCTGATTCCGGCCGCATCGCGGACATGCTCCAGATCGGCCACTATCCCGGTTTCGGCCATGACCTCCAGCACTTCCTGCTCCAGCCGTTCGCACTGGGGGCAGCCGCGACCCAGCACCTTGATTTCCATCCCGCCGCCGGTTTCATGGGCCAGCGGTTCGCCGACAAATTTTTTGTATTCCCTCAGAAACGCCTGCCGGTAAAGATCCCTGACATTATCGCTGATGTAATTCCGCCTGGAAAGGCGGGTCAGAAGCTCTTCTCCAATGGCGCCGTCCTCGGCGCCTTTCATTTGTTGCGCCACTTCCGCCAGCGTCTCTTTCAGGCCGACGATGCCGACGGTTCCCATCGGGCCGATGCGGACTTGAACAACCTCATTCATCATCTGTTCCTTTTTTCATTGCGGCGTCCCACCAGCCACAGGGCCACGCCCAACCCGGCGATCATTACGGCAAGATACAGAACAAGCAAGCCAAGCGGCGTGCCATCCACCCAGGACCCGTAAAGCAATCCGGCCAGGGTGCTGAAGAGCGCCACCCAGCCGACATATGTCCAGGTTTTGATTCTTCCGATGATGGCCGAGATCATCAGGATGCTTTGCAGGCTGAGTTCGGGGTCGGCCATCAGGTAGGCCAGTAACGGGCCCCGGTGCATGCCCAGGCTGAGAAACATGTTGGCAATGGGAACTTCAACCAGGGTCGGAAAGTACATGAACACGCCGAAGACGACTCCGGCCAGATTGCCCGGAATCGTGTTGTGACCGGCCAGGGCCTTGATCCATTCGGGCTCTATCAGCATGCGGATAACGCCCACGGCGAACACACCGCCCACCAGCAGCGGAAAAATCTGTTTGACGAAGAACCAGGATTCAGTCAGCCACCCATAAAGCTCATCTTCGCTCAGGCGCTTGAACATCAGCCAGACGAGAGCGGCTTGTGCCAGCAGGACGCCGAAGAAACGCCCGGTAAATTTTACGTCCAGCCCGCCTTCGTGGGGAGACATGCCAAGCGCCGCGGTCAGAAGGGTCAGGCCGACCAGGCCCATGGCGATCCACGTCCAGGCGGTGAGGCCCTCGTAAAGCTTATTGAGTCCCTTCCAGGACGCCAAACCGATGAGGACCAGCAGCCCGATCAGAATCGCGCCCTGGGCGGTTACGCCTTCCTGCCCTTTGCCGGTATCGTAAGGGATTAAGCGGTAGAGGAAGTCCTGGAAGCGATCCATGCCCGTAATGGGAAGCGTGATCTGTGCGTAAGAATCAGTTAAAAGGCTGATTTTGAATGTACCGGCCAGCAGCATGGCCACTAAAAGCAACAGGAAAACCAGTGAGGAACGCTGCATTTTCCCCTGGCCGGCGAATATAGCATCGGATTCCCTGTCGTGGGCCAGGTCTTCACGCGAGAAAATCAGTGCCATGATCATGCCGATTCCGATCCCGAAAGTCAGGGAAAGGAACAGGCGGGCAAAGGCCAGGTCGAGACCAATGATGCTGCCGGTGTATACCAGCGCCAGAATGTTGGCGGCTGGCGCGAAAAAGAGGAACGTGATGGCCGGGCCGATTCCCGCGCCTTTTTTATAAATTCCGGCAAAAAGGGGGACAATGGTGCAGGAGCAGACCGCCAGCAACGATCCGGCCAGGGAGGCAGCCGGATAGGCGACCCGTTTCGGCGCGTTGCGGCCCAGAAAGCGGGTGACCGACTCTTTGGGAATAAGGGCACTCATTGCGCCCGCGATATAGAAGGCGGGAACCAGGCACAGCAAGACATGGGCGGCAAGATAGGCGGCAAGGTTTCCAAGGCCGCCGCTAAGAAGGGATAGAATAAATTCTGTAATATGCATAATACTCCTTTTGAAGGTGTGTCACTTTCAAGCTGGCGCCCTTACTTTTTCTATTATCATCGGTTCAGCGCCGGCAAACCTTAAAGTAGCGCTCCATTGCTTGAGCCATAGTCGGTTGTCGTCTCAAATTTGGTCTTATTTCGTCTCGTGACGATATCCGAAATCAGGCTTGCAGGCGGCAGACATTTTCTCCCGCCGGATGCCAGGCAGGCGTCTAACCAGCTCTTTTACGGCCTCGTCGTCTTCCAGCCAGTGGCGAAGGTTTCCCAGCAGGCTGGCCGCATATGGGTTTTCCCCGCCTTCGGACGGCCGGTAGTTGACCCATAGCCCGTCCCTGGAAGAAAGGATCAGGCTGGCGTCTTCCAGTATTTTTAAATGCCGGCTGACCGTGGATTGCGCCAGGCCCAGAGCCTCCTGTATTTCGCAGGCACACATCCATCGGCGCTGCAACAGCTTGACAATTTTTACCCGGCTGGGGTCGGAAAGCGCCTTGACTGTTTTAATGAATGTGTTCATCTGTTGTCCTTATATCGATAAATCGAAATATAACGATAAAGATCAAGCTGTCAATAAAAAAGTTTTCCTTTTACGACAATGAATAATTCGACATGGGCTGCTGGTGTAACTTTTTTACCCTGATTGTGCCCGGCAACATGTGGGGATGGGTACTTATTACCCATGCTTGTTGCTACCAACTTCTTTTTAAGCAAAAATTTGCTTATATATTGAATTGTTATCGTTTCACATGGACAGTGGCACAATAAATGCTTTGCACGAAAAGTGCCAGCACGCTACCCCAACGCAATTCACGGTTGTGTCCACATTAACGCTTGACAGCGGTTTTGAGTTTGTATTAAAGGCGGCTAGATAATTAGCCATTTGGCTAAATATAAAAATAGCGTTGGGAGGCAGGCGCCAAATGAATATGAAGAAAACAATACTGATAACCAAGGCGATTTCAGACGGCAATCGGGTGCGGGTGCTGATGGCCCTGACCCATCAGCAAGAACTCTGCGCCTGCCATATCGCGGAGTTGCTGCGAGTATCGGCGCCGACGGTGTCCCGGCACATGGGGATTCTGCTGACAGCGGGGCTTGTGACCGCCCGCAAGGACAGCCGCTGGGTATATTATCGGCTGACGGACGCAACCGGCGATCCGGACATACGGCCGCTGGTCAGGTGGCTGGCGGAATCCCTGAAGGCGGATCCGGATGTCAGCCGGGACCGGCTTTTTCTGGGGCATATCGCGGCCTGTGACAGCGGCCAGATAAACTACAAGAGTAACAACAATAGACAGACAGGCCGGAACGCCTGATTTTATAAGGAACGGCCGGAGGCCTGCTTTTAACAAAAATATAAAAAGGGAGATGGCGGTATGAAAAAAAGTTTTTTGATCGGAATGGTTGTACTGTTTTTTGCCTCTTTGACGGCGATCTCGGCTTGGTCGGCGGATTCCCCGGGCACAGGTTCCGGGATGAATGCCTTTGAAGCCTCATGGAAGAAGGATCGATATGCCCTGGTCTTTTTTTATGCGGAAATGGACGATGCCATCAAGGAGAAGCAAGCCGGGTTTGAGGCGATTGCGGCCGGCCTGAAAGACAAGGCCGATGCCTATTTTGTTAATATCAAGGATCCAGGGCAGCGCGATGTGGTGAACCAGTATAAACTCGACCGGGCTCCCATGCCGCTGGTGCTTGTCATCGCGCCAAACGGCGCGGTGACCGGTGGTTTTCCGCAGGTTTTTCCCGAACAAGCGGTGAAGGAGGCCATCCTGGGGCCGCTGACGGCCCAGTGCCTGAAAGGGCTCCAGGACCGGAAAATCGTTTTTGTCTGCGTTCCGGGTGAAAACGCCGAGGCAAATATCAGCGCCATGAAGGGGGTGAAGGATTTTACGAGCGATAAGATGTTCGAGGGTCAGACGGAAGTGGTCATTTTCAAGGATGCCGGCCCGTCGGAGCAGCGGCTGATGAGCATTCTGGGAATTGATGGAAAAGGTGTCGTTGATCCCATAACCGCAATGCTGGCGTCTCCGGGCGGGATGATCGGGAAATTTACCGGCGCAACCGACAAGGACACGTTATTGACCGCGCTGAAAAGCAAGCAGCAGAGCGGCGGCTGTTGTCCGGCAGGTTCCGGAAAAACCTGCAAGTAGCCAAAACGGTCTGAGAACAAAGAGGGAGTCGATGTGATGAAAATTTCGAGCATTGTCTGGAAGGAGCTGTTTGAGCGCAAGAATCAGCTTTTTACCAGTTTTCTGGCGATTATTCTCGGCATTACGGTCATTGTCGCCATTCGCAATATTATGAACTATTCCGAAAAAGCGGTGGCCAGGGAACTGGATGCCCTGGGCGCCAATATTCTGATTCTGCCCAAAAGCGCGACGGTTCAGAATTATTACAGCGCCGACATGCAGGATGAAGTGTTCCCGGAAGAATATGTCACCCGGTTGACCACGTCCGACCTGCAGGGGCTGGACAACCTTTCCCCGAAGCTGTCCTTTCCCGTGACGGTGGAGGCAAGACAGTGGATATTGACGGGCATCCTTCCGAAACAGGAGTTTGCCGGCAAGATCGCCTGGCAGGGAATCGGTATCTTTACCAAACCGGCCGGATGCGGCGCTGTGCCGGACACGTCTCCGAACAGCAAACCGGATCCCGCCGCCCTTGCCCGGAAACGGGTTATCGAAACGCTTGGGCCGGATGAAATTCTGGTGGGAGCGGATGCCGCCGCGGCCCTGAATTTGAAAGACGGCGGTTCCGTTGCCGTTATGGGCAAAGCGTTAACGATTGCCGGAATTCTTCCGGTTACCGGAACCATCGATGACTCCCGTATTTTCGCTCATCTGCACACGGTCCAGGATATGTCGGGCAAAGGGCCGGTAGTCAATGCCATTGAAGTCGTCGGCTGCTGCAATGCCATATCCGACGGGCTGGTGGGCAAGATCAACCGGCTGCTGCCCGAGGCCAAGGTTCTGACCATCACCCAGGTGGTGGACATCCAGATCAAAACCAACCGGCTGATGGCGCGACTTTCCCTGATGTTTTTAGCCATCATCGTGGTTGTCGGCGGCGCCAGCATCGCCAACTACATGTATGCCAATGTCTATGAACGCCGTCAGGAAATCGCCATCCTGATGGCCATGGGCGCCACTTCCGGTTTTGTGCTGCGGCTTTTTTTAATGAAAGCCCTTGTCATCGGTCTTGTCGGCGGAATCGCGGGGTATTTCGTCGGCACCGGCATGGCGGTTTATCTGGGCCCGAAAATAGTCGCCATACCGGTCTTGCCCATGCCGACGCTCCTGCTGTGGGCCATGGGAATTTCCCTTATACTCAATATCGGAGCGTCGCTGTTTCCGGCTCTGCGAGCCACCAAACTCGATCCGTCCGTCGTGCTTCAGGAGGCATAAAAATGATCCGTATCGAAAATGCGAGCAAAGCCTACACCCATCACGCGGAACAAGTCACGGCCCTGGACCGGCTGTCTCTGAACGTTCAGGCGGGGGAGTTTGTATCTATTGTCGGCCCCAGCGGCAGCGGTAAAAGCACCCTGCTGCTCCTGATGGGTGGAATGCTTTCGCCTTCCGAAGGAACGGTTTCCATCAACAACACCAATCTTTACGACCTTTCTCCGGATGAACGCGGCCGGTTTCGCGGTCAACACATCGGGTTTTTGTTCCAGCGGTTTCATCTGATTCCCTATCTGACAGCCCTTGAAAACGTCATGGTTCCGTTTCTCATTGGCGGCGATAAAGGCGAGGCGGCGCGCGAAAGGGCCATTGACCTTTTAACCCGGGTTCAGCTTGAACAGCGCCTGGACCACAAGCCGGGAGAGTTGAGCGTGGGCCAGCAGCAGCGTGTGGCCCTGGCAAGGATGCTGGCCAACGATCCTTCCCTAATTCTGGCCGACGAGCCCACGGGTAATCTGGATCCGGAGACCGGCGGGGCTATTCTCGGCTTTCTTGTGGAGCTGAACAGGGCGGGAAAAACCATTGTCATGGTCACCCATGCGCCGGAAGCCGCCAAAATGACCAGCCGCATGATCCGGCTGACTAACGGGGCGTTAGCCAACTGAACAGGCTCCTTGTCGCGTAAAACCGCAACCGCATCAATGGAAGCGGGCAATATATATGGACGTGTCGGTAGAAAAGGAGATTTTCATGTTTCATCGTGCCGGTTTTCGTTTGTTCTGTTTTATGCTTTTGTTCGGCTTTATTGTCGGGGCGGCATTCGTTCATGCCGGTGAAGGAAAGCCTGTTGCTGTATTTGATGCTGCTCCTCATGATTTCGGCGCGGTTTTTGAGGGCCAGGAAGTCAGTCATGATTTTGTCATCAAAAACACCGGCACCGCTGACCTTGAAATCAAAGACGTTAAAGCCGGGTGAGGGTGTACGGCGGTCTCGTTTGACCGCCTGATCTCTCCGGGGTCGGAGGGAAAAATCGCAGTGAAGCTATCGACCAAGGGGCGCCTCGGGAAAAACAATAAAACCGTCCGGGTGGAAACCAATGATGCCGCCAATGCGGAATTTAATTTGCAGTTGACGGGTGAAGTGAAAGCCTTTGTGGCCATTACTCCCCCCAAAGCGCTTTTAATCGGAAACATCGGCGAGCCGATCAGCCAGGTTGTCACGGCCGTTCCGGATGCCCGGGAGCCGTCAACCATTCTTCGTACGGAAACGTTTGGTCAGGGGAATTTTCGCTATACAATGAAGGAAACCGAAGTCGAAGGCAAAAAGGCCTATCAGTTCCTGATTGAAAATATCAGAACAACGGTAGGCACGTATTCGGAACAAATTCTGCTTTTCACCGACCGAATGGATCACAACCCGATCATCATTCCGGTTATTGGAAATATCCGGCCGGTCGGCTCGGAAAACAGTAAAGCCGGGGATGCGCCATCCGTGCCGGGCCCGGAAAAGAAGTAACAAACGAATCATAAGGGAATCAATACGTGTTTGAGACTACCATAACCTATTCTACGGCTTTTGGCGCCGGTCTGCTGTCCTTTTTAACGCCATGCGTATTTCCGCTGGTACCGGTGTATTTTACCCTGATAACCGGTTTGTCCCTGGATGACCTCACCGGCGTCGACAGGGCCGGTGCCAGAAAACAGGTTTTTTTCTCGACGCTGGCCTTTGTCACGGGATTTTCCACCATTTTTATTCTGCTGGGCGCCTCCGCTTCCTTTTTGGGAAGCCTTATCGGGGAGCACAGATTATTATTGAAAACCTGCGGCGGCATTCTGATTGTGATTCTGGGTATTCATCTAACCGGAATTATTCATATCCCATGGCTGAAAGCAGATAAACGGTTTCGAATTAAAGGCAAAACCACGAAATATATCGGGGCATTTATCGCAGGCGTTGCTTTTTCCGCCGGATGGACTCCCTGCATCGGCCCGATTCTGGGGTCGATTCTGATTGTCGCCGGTAATCAGGCTACCGTTTACCAGGGCATGTTGCTGCTGACCATTTTTTCCGCGGGACTGGCGATTCCCTTTCTCCTGCTGTCCGTTTTTATCAACGTGCTGCTGGAGGTTATTAACAGACTCCGTCGGGTGATCAAATACATCAATCCCGTAGCAGGATCATTGCTTATCACCGCGGGCGTGCTGCTGATTTCCGGCATTTAAAAAATTTATTGGTCCAGATGGGATTTTAATCCGCCCTGCCGGCTTTACTCCAGGCGCGTAACCAGAAGACGCACCAGTCGTAAGGCATTCTCCCTGTCTTAATCCAGAATCGTACGTTCCATGCTCAGGTTCAAGACCACCCCAGTCGCTCCTTACGTATCCGCAACTCTTTTTTTTAGATTGCGGCGGCCCACCAGCCACAGCGCCTTGCTCATGCCGGCAATTATTATCAGAAGATACGCCACTAACAGACCGAACGGGGCGCCTCCACCCATGCTCCGCTGTTTGCAGGTACGCCGCCTTTTAAGACGGCGCGCCTTACTTTTTCTACCGTCATCAGTTCAACGCGGGCAGACCGTCGAGCATGGTGCCGTCGGCTGAGCCATTAAGCTGAAAACCCACTACATTTCGGTTGGAGGAAAAGGAAATGAAGGTAGCGTTACTGATGCTCTGCGGCGAGAAGATATTCTCCGCCACGTTGACCACCTTGGCATAGCCGCCGACGGTGATCGTTTGGGTGGCCAGGGCTGTTCCGCCGTCGTTATAAGCGGTCAGCGTAACCGAAGCCGCGGTGCCTTCCGTGTTGACAAAGGCAATGCCGGTCCAGCCGTTTTTTTCGATTTTGGCAAATATCCCCGTTTTGGCGCCCGTGCCGCTGCCTTCGGCATAGGCCGCCAGCTGCTTTCCATCCAGGGTGCCGAAAAGCTCGAAGCCGCTGAGGGGCAGGGTGGCGTCAATTTTAAACCAGGCCGTATCATCGGGGAGATCCAGGTTCTTCACCACGCCGATATATTTTTCCTTGCCCGCTATCTCAAGGGTGGAGGGCGTCAGTTCCTCTCCGTTAGCGCTGTAGGGCGTGATGGTGATATCGCAGGCCGTAGTCGACGGGTTGTAGGCCACAATTCCGGTCCACCACTTGGTCTCATCGGCCACATGAGGATAGTATATGGTGGAGACCGTGTCGTCCGTCAGGAGGATGCCGTCCAGTTGCTTGCTGGAGCCGAACAGCTCCACACCGATGATGCCCGCGGCATTGGTGATCACTCCTGATTGAATGTCCGGCTGCGGCTGTCCGCCAAAGAGGCCGGCGATGGTAAAGATACGGTGCTCTCCGGCGGCAATCGTGAGATTGGACGTCCGGCCGTCGTTAAAAGTGATGGTCAGGTTTTTCGCTGTCGAGGTGGTGTTGACCAGGCTGACTCCCGTCCAGAAGGTGTCATTCGAAGCGATGTGCGAAATATAGATTTTCGATGTGTTTACCTCGGTTACCGCCGGAATGGCCGCCCGGTATGCGCCTGCCTGATAAAACTTGGTGTAGCCTTCGACCCCGTCCGTGTCGCTGATAAAGATGATATAACCGATGTTGGCGTGATTGAGGAACTCGTCAGAAACAATGAACTGCCTCCGGCCCCGGCGGGCAAGAGTAACATCCTTGACCTCGATCAGCTCACCGTTATCGTTGAAGCCCTTCAGAATCCCGGTGACCGTCTCAATGGAGGACGTGTTAATGAGGGCGATTTCCGTTTGCCACGGCGACCTGGTGGTCACATGCGGGAAATAAACCGATACGGCATTAGCGGGATCGGCAAAGTGCGCCGTCACGGTTGTGTCTGCGCTTATAACCGCTACGGTTACCGTACTGCTGGTGGAATAGGTGGTTCCGCTATCCGTTTGGATACTCCAGTAGTCAAAATCATACCCGCCCGCGGTGTCGGGCAGTGCCGTCAGGGTGTACTCATCGCTGCACGAAGAATCTGCTGGGTATGCGGATGGGACGGGTCCCTCGGAAAAGTCAAGAGAAGAGATATCGCCACTTCCAGCCGGGCTGACATCCACGGTCAGCGTGGGGCGGCCGCCTCAGGCGGTGGCAGTGCCGGGCATCATCAAAACGGCGCCGGCCAGAGCCAGAAGAGTAAAACCTGCCAAAAAAGAAAATGTGCCTCGAAAAGATTTTTTGTACGCCATGTCCTTTTTCTCCTCAATAAATTATTGGGGTTTTCTATTCCATGTGAATTCGGTGGCAGCATAAGAAAAATGATCGAATCATGATTTGAACAGTCCGCCGCCCATCAGGTAAAACCATGTCGTCGCCCAGTTGGCCAGGACGACCGTAACCATAAATAAGACGTTGCCGACGCTCATCAGGGCGACGCCGCTCATGATGTTGCCCACCACGCAGCCCCCGGCGATGGCGGCCCCCGCGCCCAGCAGAAGCCCGCCGAAAAACGCGGTAACCGTTTGCTCCGGCGGCCGGGGTATAAATCTGATTTTGTTGGACAGCTTCGCGCTGGTATACGCTCCGGCCACGAGCGCCGTTACTTCCAGGATCAGCCACCAGGAAACCTTTTTGGTCGGAGCCCCTGTGTTTGCCGTTACAGGTACAGCTCCATTTCCGATGGGAGCAGCAGGCGGCGGGGGCGTATAAACGTGTTTCAGCGGTGCGTCGGTTAGCAGGAGTTCGGCGTGTAAAACCCCGTGGGTGACGCCCAGGGGATAATTTCTGCCGCTGGCGGCGGAAGACAGATAAGCAAAGCAGGCCAGAATGCCGATGGCGATGCCCGCCTGCCAGGGCTTCCAGGGGCGGGTGATGATCCGTTGCAGAACGGGCATCTCCGCCCATTTTATGGCGCTGGAACGAGCCGCTTTCTTTTTTCTCAAAATACCCGCGACAACGACAACGATGAGGCCGAACAGCACGGCCAGCAGCCAGTATGGCAGGCCTGTGACGGATGAAAAGGTCACGGCGGACCCGTCGGCATTGTTGATGACAAAATGCTCCAGAAATTTATTGAAGCCCTGAAGCGGCCCGTGCAGCACCGCTGCTACGCCCAGAGGGATTCCAGCCAGACCGGCCATGGAGTTCAGGTTCCCCTGGGCGGTTTTAAACAGGCATCCACTAACACAGCCCCCGGCCAGCACGATACCGACTCCGAAGAGCACCCCTCCCGTGATATAATTGGCCCAAATCAGTGGTTTGGGGCTAAGTTTGATCCACCCGGCAACGGACAGAATCGAAAAACCGATCATGCTGACCACAATGACCAAGCAGATGCCCAAAAATTTTTGCCGGTCCTTCATCAGGATCATTTCACTGAAGGCCGAAGATCCACAGAGATCGGCCTTTTCCAGAAAAAAACCGAATAAAAAACCGATCGGTATCGCCGTCAGAACCCACAAGCCGGTTAACGCGCTATAAATGGAAAGAGTGGACAAAGCAATCAGCACGGCTAACGTTACCCGTTTCCAGTTTGCATCAGCTCGAAGCGGTATCATATCCCGTTCCTTGTAACCATCTTTGGATTGGGTTTGATAATTTTTTTTGTTATAATAAATAGATAAAGTCAAAATTACAGGCGGCAGACATCCTCGCGCCTGATGTCCGGCAGACGCTTGACCAGTTCCTTCACGGCTTCGTCTTCATCCAGCCAGTACCTTAAATTACCAAGCATGCTGGCTGCATAGGGGCTGTCACCGCCATCGGACAGCCGGTAATTGACCCACAGCCCTTCTTTTGAAGATTTAATTAAACCAGCATCTTCCAGAATTTTAAGGTGTTTGCTGGCGGTTGACTGGGCCAGACCGAGAACGGTCCGGATTTCACAGACGCACATTGTCCGACGCTGAAGCATTTTTAGCATTTTGACCCGGTTGCCATCTGACAATGCCTTCATTACTTTGACGAAAATTTTCATGGCGCCTCCATATCGTTATTTCGGAATATAGCGATTTAAGCCCGTTGTCAATGTAAAATATTATCTTTCGCGGAAAAGCATAGACGGTTTTTAAGAGCAAGAACCCGGCTGATTGGGGAGTCAGGGCAAAAAAAATAAAATACTAAATTATTTCAAAATATTATATAATGCACTAACCTGAAAAATACACTTTTATATAATTTTTTCTTGACTTTGATATTAACGAATTGTAGTTTTTACCTTGTATTTTTTATAAGGGGAGAAGTTTGTTCTGTAAAAATGTCTGGATCCGTGGCGCCGCGTGGTTAATGGGGCTTTATTGATCCGGCCGAAACGTGATTTTAGGAATAAAAAATTTTCGAGTGGTAGTTTATAACTTTTGTTTGCCGGAAAAGGGGAAGGAGAAACTATGAAAAAGTTATTACTGGTTTTCTTGATGGCGGGTATTCTGGCGGTAACTACCGCGGGCGCTGAAGATTTGAACGACGCTATTACAGGCATGCTGGCTTCCCATGACCGCATGGCCGCGGCCGATGCCGATGTCCTTGCGGCCGAGAATGCCGCCAGGGTGGCGCTGGGCAGATGGTTCCCCAATATCAACCTGACCAGCGAACTGGGCGTTGCTCGTGAAGATACACAGACAACCGATCTGCAGGACGAGCATATGGATCCCGCGTTGTTTGAGGCGAAGCTGACTCAGCTCCTCTGGGACTTCGGCAAAACCAACGGCGAAGTCAGAAAAGCCAGGGCCGGATATGAAAAGGCCGTTGCCGCCAGGGATAACACCCGGCAGGCGTTGGTGTTGGAGGGGGTCACGGCCTATCTGAAACTCAAACAGGCCGAAGAACAGTTGGCTTATGCCCTCAAGTCCGAGGACAGCATCAAGAAACAGGCCAACATGGAAAATACCCGGATATCCGCCGGCCAGGGCTATTCAACGGACGCGCTTCAGGCAAAAGCTCAACTCCTCGGCGCCGAAGCCAGGTTGACCCGGGTGGAAGGCCTTCTTCAGGGCGCGAAAAACAGGGCTCAGAACGTATTCAACCGCCCGGCCGATGAGATCGCCGGGCTGACCATGGGTGGCTCGGTAACCGGTCTTCTTCCTTCTACTCTTGAAGAGGCGATCGATGTTTCCCTGCAGAACAGCCCGGAATTGAAAGTGGCCAACAACATGGTGCAGCAGGCTGAAGAACAGTACAAAGCCAGCAAGGCCGATGCTTATTATCCGGTCATCAACGGCGTTCTGGACTACAACTACAAGAACGATTACGGCGCAATCGATCCGATCAGGCAGGAAAGCCTGGCCTTTGTCGAAGTCAAATATGATTTTGACCTGGGCTTTACCTCACTTAATTCTGCCCGTTCCGCCAAGGAAAGCTACCGGGCTGCCGTGAAAAACCGTGACGATCTGAAGAACGAGGTGGTGGAGAACGTGCGCAATGCCTGGCAGAACGTGCTGACCGCCGACAAAAATGCGAAGCTGCTCAGGGATCAGGCCGATATCGTGGCCCAGTTCCTGGATCTAGCCAAAAAAGAGCGTAAGCTGGGCAGAAGATCGCTCCTCGATGTTTTGAGCGCCGAAGTCTCGCTGATCAACGCCCAGAGCGACGCGGCCGCGGCTGAAGCGGATGTGACAATTCACGCATACAGCCTGCTCAAGTCCATGGGCAAGCTGTAAGATAAAAGCCGTCTTTAATTTCGAACGGTAAAAGTACGCGATAAAGTTTACGTAGCTTATTTATAAAATGTCAGGGCCTTGTCGTTTAATTTTTGGAGGTGCCAGATGGCAGATACTCAGACCGTTTTAACCCAAACCATGACCGCCGCTAAAACCGCTTTCCTCGCAGCCATGGGCCAGAATGCTGCTCCCGCCGATGCGGCTGAAGCCGCCGTTAAGGCCATGCAGGCGTCGCTGAAGAGCATACTCGGAGAGATCCCGGAGGGGTTTCTGCAGATGAAAGCAGAGGCCATGGCTCAATTCAGCCAGGCATTGAACAGCGGCATGTCTGCTGAAAGTGCCTTCAACAGCGCCCTGGAAAAGCTGTCCGCGATGCTGGTCGACACCGATTTCGGCGGTCTGCTGGATACGGGTAACCAACCGGTGACCTTGGATGATATCCAGAGCATTTCCCGCGAGATCGATGGGACATTGAGCCTGGATGACCGCGGTCTGGACGGACCTCTGGGGCACCCCCATCAGAACGGCTACCTTGACCTTCGTGATTTAGGCGGGAGATGGAAGGGCTGGGAAGGCCCCCGATTCGGAGAAGGCCGTGACGAAGGCCGCCAGGGCGACAGAACCGTTGGTGATGAACTAGAGGACTACTGGCCGATTATAGATGAAGGCGGCGGCACCGGACCTGAGCCACCGGAGCAGGCCTCCTTTTCCATTCGAACCGATATGGCGTCGGTTACGGAAAACAACGCCGGTGTCACCGAATATACGTTTACGGTCACCCGGAGCGGAAATGTCAGCGGCACCAATCAGGTGAGCTGGAGCGTGGCCGGCAGCGGCGATCATCCGGCCGACAACAATGATTTCAACGGTCTGCTAATGCCCAGCGGCGCCCTGACCTTTGCGCCGGGCGAAACCACCAAGACCATCACCGTGGAAATCCTGGGAGACCTGGCGGTCGAGTTTGATGAAACGTTTATCGTTACCCTCTCCGACCCGACCGGGCCCAATGCGGAAATAGTAACGGCATCGGCTGAAGGCACAATTATTAATGATGATGCCATCCTTCCCCCCGGCGAGACGGCTTTTTCCATTGCCGTAACCGGCGCCGCATCCCAGAACGAAGCCGATACCGGCGAGACCACCGTTTACACCTTCACCATCACCCGTGCCGGCGATACCGACACGGAACAGACGGTTAACTGGGCCGTGGAAGGAAGCGGAACCAATCCGGCCAATGCCGATGATTTCGGCGGCGCCCTGCCGGGCGGCGTGGTCACCTTTGCCGCCGGCGAAACCACCAAGACCATCACGGTGGATGTGACCGGCGACCTGACGATAGAAGAGGATGAAAGTTTTGACGTCCGGCTTTTCAACCCCTCCGGCGGCGCCCAGATCGCCATCGCGACCGCCACGGCCATCATTGTCAATGAGGACACGCCGACCACCGTCACCGGTCCCTGTTTCCCCTGTGTGGGGCAGATGGTGACGTACGCCACCGCGCCGGCGACCTTTACCATGGCCGGTCATCCTAACTGCGACCTCATGCGCGCTCAACTGACGAACACCGCTGGTGCCGTCAACAGCTATAACATCAACATGGATGGATCGGCCTGTAATGATTTTCTTTTTGCCAACCTCCATGGCACGGGCAGCGTTAACAACAACACGCTCAACCTTCTTGGCAGCTTGAGCAGCGACGCCATCCAGGTGTCCATGCGGGCATCGGGAATTACTACCGGGTTCTGGGGCTGGACCTCAGCCGGTGTTAACAGCAATACCATCAACATCGATGCCGGCGCCTGCAACGATTCTATCACGGTCCGCATGCAGGCCGATGCCGTGGCCAGCAACACTGGTGCGACAACGGCCGCCGTAAGCGGCGCCAATGCCTCCATCAATTATAACAACATAAACCTGATCGGCGGCACCGGCAACGACACCATTGCCCTGTCCATGGAAGCCGATGCCCAGGCCTTTGCACAGGCCTCATCGGCCGCCTCCTCCGCATCCGCCTATGCCTATTATGCCTATGCCTCGATCTATTCAAACAATATTGTCATGAGCGGCAGCGCCGGGAACGACACCCTGTCGGCCCAGCTGGCGGCCTCCGCCAGGGTGACGGCCGTTGCCAACGGCAGCGGGTATGCCTATGGCAGCGCTTATTACGCTTATGCTTCCGTTTACAGCAACAACGTCATGATGCTGGGCGGCGCCGGCAATGACCTTTTGGCTTTGACCATGACGGCCGATGCCTACATTTACGCCGACGCGTCGATAGTCAACGGGTATGGGACCGCCACTGCCTATTATGGCTATGCTTATGTTTACAACAACGCTATCACCATGACCGGCGGGGACGGCAACGACTCCCTGTCTGCCTTGCTGGCGGCTTCCGCCAAAGCGTCCGGGATTGTCTACGGCGGTCCGGGCGCGTCCATGGCGACCGCGTATGTCTATACGGCTTATGCCTCGGTTTACGGCAACGATGTTTTCATGTTGGCCGGAGCCGGTAACGACACCCTGTCCCTGATGCTTTCAGCCGACGCCCAGCTATTCGCCTCCGGCGTCAACCTGTCCGGGTCCGTGTCCTATCTGACCGGTTATTACGCTTATGCTTATGTGACCGACAACAGCATTGTCATGACCGGCGGATCGGGCAGCGACAACCTGACGGCCCATCTGGCCGCGTCCGCCAGGATGACCGCCCTGGCGCTTGCCAAAAACTACAATTATGCTTACGCCATAGCCTCTTATGCCTCCGCTTCCGTTTATAATAACGACCTTTTCATGGGCGGCGGGACCGGCAACGACACACTGGCGGTGATGCTCTCGGCCGACGCCTCGGTTTACGCTTCTGCCAGCGGCGGTGCTTCTTCTGTGACCGCGCTTGCTTATTACGCCTATGCCTACGTGAACAGCAACAACATCACCATGACCGGCGGGTCGGGCAGCGACAATCTGACCGCCATGCTGGCCGCATCCGCCAGGGCCACGGCCACCGCCATCGGCCGTACGTATGCCACCAATGTTTATGCGTCCGGCTACACGGCCTACGCCTCCGTTAATAGCAACAACATCATCATGGCCGCTGGATCCGGCAACGACACTCTGGCCCTGATGCTGACCGCTGATGCCGCGCTCATGGAATACGCCGTCAACTCCCGGTCCGCGACAACGGTTTCCGCCTATGCCTATTACGCCTATGCCTATGTCAGCAGCAACAATATCACCATGACCGGCGGGAACGGTTTTGACACACTGACGGCGATGCTGGCGGCGTCCGCCAGAGCCACGGCCATCGCCGAAGGCGGGCTTAACAATGCCTCATACGTCTATGCCTATGCCTCATACGCCACCGCCTATGTTTACAGCAACACCGTTCGCATGCTGGCCGGCAGCGGCACCGAAGCCGATACCCTGTCCGTGTCTCTGCAGGCCAACGCCTCCGGGTATGCCCGGGCAGCGGATGCTTCCTACAGCGTGTCGGCTTATGCTTATTATGCCTATGCTTATGTCAGTTACAACGATATAACCATGACCGCCGGCGCGGGCAGCGATAATCTGACCGCCCTGCTGGCGGCTACGGCCCGCCTGACCGCCATAGCCGACGGCGGAGCCAACGCCGATTATGCCTACGCCTATGCCTACACGGCCTCGGCCTCCATTACCTATAACAACATTTACATGTTTGCCGGCGGTAAGTTTGACGGAGACGACACCCTGTCTCTGTCCCTGCTGGCCAATGCCACGATGTATGCATCCGCCTCGGTGCCGAACGGATACTCCGCTTATGTCAGCAATTACGGTTATGTGGATGCCGACATTGACTACAACACCATTTTCATGACAGCCGGGGACGGCAACAACTCCCTGACCGCCCTGCTCCAGGCCAGCGCGAAAAATACGGCCATCGCCTATGCCGGCAACACGAGTGCATCGTATGCCTATGCGTATGCCTATTATGCCTCGGCCAGCATTTCGTCCAACAGCGTAGTAATGGTGGCCGGATCAGGCGATGACACCCTGTCCCTGTCCATGCTGGCGGATGCCTCCATCTACGCCGAAGCCGCGGGGTCAGCCTATTATGTTTCCGCCGGCGCCTGGTATGCCTATGCTTATGTTTACAGCAACAACATTACCATGACCGCCGGGGCCGGCAACGATTCCCTGTCCGCCATGCTGATGGCCAATGCCCAGGCCACCGGCTATGCCCAGGGCGCATCAAACGCCTCCTATGTTTACGGTTACGCGGGAACCGGTTATGCTTCGGTCGGCTACAACAACCTTTACATGAACGGATCCGACGGCAATGATACCCTGACCGCCATGATGGCGGCCAGTGCCAAAGTCAGCGCCGTGGCCGAACAGGCCGGCCCCAGCGCTTATTACGTTTATGCTTACGCTTATTACGCCTATGTTTCAGCCAACTACAATAACGTTTTTATGGGAGGAGGTACCGGGTATGATACCCTGTCGCTGACTCTTTCGGCGGACGCCTCCGTGTATGCAGATGCTTCCGCGGCGGGTACGGCCTACTATGTCAGTGCCTACGCCTACACGGCCTATGTGGAAGTAAACTACAACGGCATCACCATGACCGGCGGAACGGGCAATGACTCCCTGACCGCCATGCTGGCGGCCAGCAACAGGGAGGTCGCCATCGCCAGGGCCGGGTCCAGCGCTTCCTATGTTTACGCCTATGTTTATGCCAATCCTTATGCTCAGGTTAACAGCAATAACATTGTCATGGCGGCCGGAAGCGGGGATGACACGCTGTCCCTGTCCCTGTCGGCGGATGTGTACATGCTGGCGTCCGCGTCCATGGGCGGTGGAGGAACGGGGGCGGGAACCGGTTCTGCCTGGGCCAGCGCCTACTACGCCTACGCCTCTGTTAATTACAATAACATCACCATGACCGGCGGCGCCGGTAACGATTCCCTGGCGTTGCTGCTGGCGGCCAGCGCCAAAGGGTCAGCCATCGCCTATGGCGGTCCGAGCGCTTCCTATGCCTACGTCTATGCCTACTATGATACGGCTGAGGTTTCTAATAATACAATAAACATGCTGGGAGGCGCCGGCGCAGGAGACGATACCCTGTCGGTCAGGCTTCTGGCTGACGTGGGCATTTACGCTGAAGCGTCGGGATCAGCCGACTATGTTTCGGCCTGGAACTATTATGCCTACGCTTCCGTGGACTACAACACCATCGTCATGACCGCCGGCAACGGCAACGACGTGCTGACGGCGCAGCTCGCCGCCAACGCCGGAAATACCGCCCTGGCCATTGCCAACAACGGCACCGGCTCGGAAGAGTACGCCTACGCTTACGCCTACACGGCCTATGCCTATGTGTACAGCAACGACGTTATCATGCTCGGCGGCAGCGGCAATGACCGGCTCTCGGTCATGCTCTCGGCTGATGCCGCGGTCCTGGGTTCCGCTTCCATGTCCGGCGGCATGACCAATTCCGCTTATGGCAGCGCCTATTATGCCTATGCCTACATGGGTTACAACGACATCACCATGACCGGCGGCGCGGGCAACGACAGCCTGACGGCCATGCTGGGGGTCAGCGCTAAAGGATCGGCCATCGCATACAATATGGGCGAAAGCGCTTATTATGCTTACGCCTATGCCTACTATGCCTCCGCTTATGGTAGCTACAACAATGTGTTCATGGGCGCGGGCACGGGAACGGATACGCTCACCCTGCGGATAACCGCCCAAGCGGATTTGTATGCCTCAGCCTTCGGGGTTTCGGCCAGTTATGTTTCCGTCTACGCCTATTATGCCTATGCCGGGGTTGGCTACAACGGCGTGATGATGTCCGGAGGGGCGGGTGATGACAGCATGTCGGTCCTGCTGGCGGCCAGCGCGCAGAACAGCGCCATTGCCAAGGCCGGCTGGTGGCCGGGCAATGACTACGCCTATGCCTACGGTTACTCGGCCTATGGGTACATTTACAGCAACGATGTGTTCATGGCAGGTATGGCGGGGAACGATACCCTTGGCGTTAACATGATCGCCCAGGCCTCCCTTTTGGGCTCTGCCTCGGCCCTGGGCGGGGTGAGCAATTCGGCTTTTGCCAGCGCCTACTATGCCTATGCCTATGTCAATTACAATGACATCACCATGACCGGCGGTGCGGGCGCTGACTCTCTCTCGGCCCTGCTTTCGGCCAGCGCCAAAGGATCGGCCATTGCCTACAACGGCGGCACCAGCGCTTCCTATGCTTATGCTTACGCCTATTATGGATACGCGTCCGTGGATTACAACGGCATTGTCATGGATGGCGGAACAGGAACCGACACCCTGTCCCTGACCATGTTGGCGGACGTTTCCCTCTATGCCGGGGCAAGGGCGGTTGACGCCACTTATGTCAGCGCCTGGGCAGGTTATGCCTATGCTTATGTATACAGCAATACCGCGACGATGGCCGGCGGATCGGGCAATGACCATCTGACGGCGAAGCTCGCGGCCCAGGCCGTGAACTCGGCCGTGGCCTATGGCGGTTCCGGCGTATCCTATGCTTACGCTTCCGCCTACACCGCTTATGCCCAGGTGTACGGCAATGATATCTGCATGTATGGCGCTACCGGTACCGATACCCTGGCCCTGACCCTGTCCGCGGACGCGGTAGCTTTTGCCTCTGTGTCGGGTTGGGCGCAGAACGCTGTAACGGCCAGCATCTACTATGCCTATGCCTATGTTTCGAGCAATGTGATCAACATGACCGGCAGCGCCGGGTACGATAGCCTGACGGCCCTTTTGGCGGCTAATGCCAGGGCATCGGCTATAGCCATGGGCGCGGGCGCGACCTCGGCGAGCGCCTTCATGTATACGGCCTTGGCTACCGTTTACAACAACAATATTTTCATGGGTGGCATGACCGGCGCCGACACCCTGTCCCTGAATCTCTCGGCGTCCGCTACTGGAAATGCCAACGCCCTGGCTAACGGATATTCTGCTTCTGCCCAGGCGTTGGCCTATGCTACGGCCTATGTTTCCAATAATACGGCGGTCATGACCGGCGCAGGAGGAATGGATACGCTTTCTCTGACCATGAAGGCAGCGGCAGCCGCTCAGGCCACTGCCGCCGCTTACGGCACGGTGGAAAGCGCCTCGGCCTACGCCTACGCCGGAATCAGCAACAACGTCATCAACATGATAGGCGGAACCGGGAATGATACCCTGACGCTGAATATGACCGCATCGGCCACGGCTTCGGCCGCGGGAGCATCGACAAACGTGCTGGCCAGCGCCAATATCCTCACCAACCACGTAATGATGTCAGGCGGCAGTGGCGCCGATACCATGAATCTGACGGTCAATCAGGCTGGAACTACCGGCGGGTTCCTTAACAACGCCTTTACCCTGGTCGGCGGGTCCGGAAACGATAACATCAACCTGTACATCAACGCCACCTCGGCCGCCGGCAACACCGTTGATATTTATGCCGGAGCCGGCAACGACACCATTTCCATCACGGCCGACGCGTCGGATGCCGCGTTTATCTTCCGGTTTGCGGGCACCACCGAACTGGGCGATTGGATCAACGGCCTGACCTCCGCCCATAACTTCAACCTCTCGTTCCTGAATGCCGCCTTTAACGGGAACACCGCCGCCGGCGTACTGACCTCCAACTGCTTCCTCGCCGGGACCACGGCGGCCACGGCCAATGACTTCTTTATCTGGAATTCGGCCAACAACGTGCTTTATTATGATCCCGACGGCGCCAACGTGACCAACGCCAAGACAGTGGTGGCCATGTTTGACGCCAATGTCGGCCTGACCCACGGAGATATTACTTTCTACTAATCGTTACGGGAATTTCACCAAAAAGGGGGCCGGTTTTCCGGTCCCCTTTTTTTTCATCCGGTAATTAACGCTTGAATTTTACAGCCTGAAATTATAGATTAAGCAGTCCTGCTGGTCATGCCGGGCCCCGACCCGGACTGGAGAAAAGAGGAATAGCAGCCTTTTTAGGTAAGAGAAGAACCAACAGATCAGTACAACAGGAGAAGCTATGGCGATAATGGAACAGGATGTGGCGATGGCCATGCAGCACATCAATTTCAACCGCTTAAAAGAAGCCGAGGATTTGTGCAACCCCCTGCTGAAGAGCCATCCCCTGGAGCCGCAGGTTTTGCACGCCGCGGGGCTCATCAAATACAAGCGGATGGATTACCGGGGGGCCATTGAACTGCTTTCCAAGGCGGTCCAGATCGACAAGAGAAATCCGCTTTATTTCGGCAACCTGGGAGAAGCCTATCGCCGCAATCGTCAGTTCGACAAGGCCATGGAAGCCTTTGAAGAGGCCATCGCCCAGATGCCGGAGTTTCTCATGGGTCACCTGGGCATTGCCAATACCTTGCGGGATCAGGGCAAATTCAAGGAGGCCACGGCCCGGTTCCGCCTGTCCCTGGCCATCAACCCGACGTTTGCCCCGGCCTATCATTACCTGGGGTTGACTTTCGTGGACCAGGAGCGGCTCAAGGAAGCGATCCCTTTGTTGCGGAAAGCCGCTGCCTTGAGGCCGGGCTACATCGAGGCCCAGCTCAGTCTGGCCAACACGCTGGAGCGGGACGGACAGTCCGAGGAAGCCCTGGAATTATACCGCAGCGTCCTTGAAAAAATGCCCAACCACGTGGGCATTATCAACAATATCGGCAGCATTCTCAAAAATATGGGCCATATCGACGAGGCCATCACCCATTTTGAAAAAGCCCTGGCCCTGGACCCTGACCATGTGTCGTCCTATTACAACCTGTCCCGGGCTCGGGTGGGATCAAACAACGAAGAACTGGCCCGCATGGAAAAGATGGTCAATGATGACCGCCTCAATGCCGAGCAGCAGTGCAGCATGCATTTTTCCCTGGGAAAACTTCACGATGACCTGGGTAACTACGACAAGGCCTTTTATCATTTCAAGCGCGGCAATGAGATGGACACCCGGGAAAAGCCGTTTGACCCCAAGCTGCACAGTTTTGCCGTTGACCGCATGATGGCTATATTCAACAAGGAGTTTTTTGCCGGCCGGCGGGGTTTCGGCAGTGAATCCACTCTGCCGGTATTCGTGCTGGGCATGCCCCGGTCCGGAACCACCCTGGTGGAGCAGACCCTGGCCAGCCACCCGGAGGTGTACGGCGCCGGTGAACTCAACAACATCGGCCAGATCATAGGCGCCCTGCAGGCGGTTCAGGGCCGGATGGCCGCCTACCCCGAATGCGCCACCCTGGTCGACGCCATCACCGCCTGCCAGCTGGGCGAAGAGTACGTCAACTATCTGCGCACCGTAGGCGGAACGGCCAAACGGGTGACCGACAAGATGCCGGGAAATTTCATCAACCTGGGATTCATCGCCCTGCTGCTGCCCAACGCCAAAATCATCCATTGCCACCGGGAGCCCCTGGACACCTGCCTGTCCTGCTATTTTCAGCACTTTGCCATGGTCATGCCGTTTTCCCGGGACCTGACGTTTCTGGGAAGTTATTACCGCGATTACACGCGGATCATGAAGCACTGGCATCAGGTGCTGCCGCAGAAGATTTTTGACGTCCGCTATGAAGATATGGTCGCCGACCACGAGGGCATGAGCCGCAAGCTGATCGAATTCATCGGCCTGGAATGGGATGAGGCCTGCCTGAATTTTTACAAGACCGAACGGACGGTGAAGACCGCCAGTAACTGGCAGGTGCGGCAGCCGGTGTATACCAGTTCCATGGCCCGCTGGAAACATTACGAGAAGTTTATCGGCCCCCTGCGGGAAGCCCTGGGAGAAGCCCAGTCGGAAGAGTCATTGAAACGGGATTAGCGAGAAACACAGGGACTCTGGTACCATGCGTGAACTCTTCAACCGGCTGAAAGCGTCGCCGCGGCTGGCGCTGGAACTGCTGCTGGCGTCTTTTTTTATCAGCCTGCTGGCTCTTGCTACATCCATGTTTGTCATCCTGGTGCTCAACCGTTATGTCGCCCACGGCGTGAGCAGCACCCTTTACACCCTTACAGCAGGCGTGATCCTGGCCATAATTATGGAGTTCGCCTTCAGGCAGGTGCGGCTGAAACTGGCTGAAGGCATCAGCCTGGGGCCCGACGCCCGGCTGGCCGGCGGGGCCTTTGCCTCCCTGACGTCCGCCCGCATGAGCGCCATCGAGAAGATGCCGCCGGGCATGCGGCGGGAGGTCATGGCCGGGCTGTCGGCCGTTCAGCATGCCTACAGTCCGGACAACATATCCACCATCATGGATATGGTTTTCGCTTTTTTTTATATCATCGTCCTGTTCGTGATGGATTACCGTATCGGCGCCATTGCCAGCGGGTTTATCCTGGTCATGTTTGTTTTTGCCCTGGTCAGCCACAACCTCCTGGGCAGCCCCACCCAGGATCTTAACCAGGCGGCCGTGCGCAGTAATTCCCTGGTGGGCTCGGCCATCATGGCCACGGACGCCATCCGGAGCTTTAACGCCGCCCGGTTTCTAAAGGAGATGTGGGGCAGGCAGCAGGCACTGGCCAATCGCCTGCGCAGGGTCCTGACGACCCGGCAGGGGCTTTTTCAGTCCATCAGCACCAGCATCGCCTCCCTTATGACCGTGACCATAATTGCGGTGGGCGCCATGCTGGTTGTCTCCGGCAAGATGTCCGTGGGCGTTATGATCGGGTTTAATATCCTGGCCGCCCGGGCGCTGGCGCCCATCAGCCGGTTTGCCCTGCTGGGGTCGGTTTTTGCCAAGGCCCAGCAGTCGCTTGACCTGCTGGACAAGTTTACCCATCTGCCCCGGGAAGCCACCCGTGGTACCGCCCTGCGCCATTTCAGCGGCCGGTTGGAGATAAAGGACCTGACCTTCTGGTTTCCCGGTTCGTCCGGGCCGCTGTTTGAGTCCATTACCGTCAATCTGACACCCGGAAGGGTTCTGCTGATTACCGGCGATAACGGCGCCGGAAAGACCTCCCTGGCCAGGATTCTGCTGGGGCTGCTGGAGCCGACCCGGGGGCAGATTTTTGCCGACGGCCTGGATATCCGCCAGATGCTGCCCGAATGGTGGCGCCGGCAGATCATTTACCTTCCCCAGGAGCCGGTTTTTTTTGACGGCACCATCCGTGAAAACCTGATGACACAGCGACCGGACATGAACGACCAGATGCTGCAACAGATTGTCGGCCGGGCCGGGTTGAACCGTTTTCTGGATCAGAGCCCGGACGGCCTGGAGACCATGCTGGCCAACGGCGGCATGAACCTGGCCGTGGGCATCCGCCGCCGTCTGGCCCTGGCCCGGGCCCTGGTTTCCGACGGCATGCTGGCGGTGTTCGACGAGCCGGTGGGCGGGCTGGATAACGAGGGAATCACGGTCGTGTCCAATGTCATGCGGGATCTTCTCAAAAGCGGTCGGGCCCTGGTGGTCTGTTCCCACAACCCCAACATTCTTCAGGCCAGCGGGTTCCGTCTGGATTTGAACAGGAAACCGATTCCCGAGTTGACGCCGTTTACCATGGAGAGGCCGGCCATTCCGGATAAGAGGCCATGAACGAAAAGAAAATAGAAAACGGGCTTATTAAAAGCGGATCCGGTGCAGAGACCGCACGAGAGCTGGTTCCGGTGGACAGATTACCGGAAGAGCAGTCCTGGATGGATGAGGCCGCTGTTGTCGAAGAGGTGGTCGGTCGGGCTCCCCGCTATTTTCTGATGCTTCTGGTCGGTACGTGCCTGCTTTTTTTTATCTGGGCCGCTTTCGGCAAGCTGGATATTTTCAGCATGGCCCAGGGAGAGGTGGTCCCATCAACCAAGGTCAAGAGCGTTCAGCACCTGGAGGGAGGCATCGTCCAGCGGATCCTGGTCCGGGAGGGGGAGCGGGTCAAAAAGGACGAGCCGCTGGTGGAGCTCCAGACCACAGCCAGTGACGCTGATGTCCGGGAGTTGAATCTCCGCATCAAATCACTGGAAATCGAAGGCATCCGCCTGTCAACGGAGTTTGCCGGACGGAGCGAGTTGACGTTCAATTCTGAACTGGCGAAAGATTATCCGGAACTGGTCAAGCAGGCCAAAGACCTGTTCCGGGCCCGGCGGGAGCGGCTCCGCCTGGAGCAGGAGCGTCAGAAGCAGCTGGTCAACCAGAGCCGGCAGCAGATGGATGAGATCGAGGCCCGCCTGCGCAACCAGAAGGAAAAACTGACGCTTCTTCAGGAGCAGATCAGCATCAGCGAAGAACTGCTCAAGGATGATCTGACCAATCGCTACACCCATCTGGAACTGCTCAAGGAAGAAAATACCCTCAAGAGCGCCATTGAAGAAAATGAGGCGGCCTATAATCAGGCTGAAACAGCCCTGAAAATGGAGGAGGTGCGGTTAAACGGCATTCTCTCGGCTTACAACGAGGAGGTGCAGACCGCCCTGGATGAGAACCGCGGGCAGTACGACGGGTACCTGGAACGGTTAAAGAAGTTCGATGACAACCTGCAGCGAACGGTTCTGCGGGCGCCGGTGGACGGCATCATCAAAACCCTGTACCTGGTAACGGAAGGCGGGGTCATCCGGCCGGGTGAGACGGTGCTGGATATCGTCCCGGAAGGGGACCTCCTTATCGTGGAAGCCCGCCTGCCCACCCAGGATATCGGCTACATCCATGCCGGGCAGAAAGCGGTCATCAAGCTGACCACGGCCGATGCCAGGCGGTTCGGTAATATCAACGGCGAGGTGGTACACATCAGCCCGGACACCCTGGTCACGGACAAGGGTCAGCCCTACTACAGCGCCCGCGTCGCCACCGAGGAATCCTGCTTCAAAAGCAGCGGAGGGGACGCCTACTGCCTTTATCCGGGAATGACCGTTCTGGTCAACATTCACACCGGCCAGCGGACCGTGCTCGAATATCTGCTTTCCCCGTTCTTCGCGTCCATGGACAGCGCCCTGACGGAACGATAACGAATCTATACGATGTCCGCTTTTTCAGCCGGCACCCCTTGCTGCGGCTGCTGCCCTCCTGGTGCCTGCCGCTGCCCCAGCCTCTTGAATTCATCCTTGAAGCTCTCGTCGATTTTATGGGCCCAGACGGTAGCGAAAATGGAGGCCATGGCGGGGTTATAGACGAAATGGGTGACGTTCCAGGCCAGGCCGAATATGGATTTCCGCCGTCCGCAGATGCGGAAGTTCCTGAAACCCATGTCGTAGATGGTCTTCAGTTCACTGTACCGCAGAAATCCGGGACGGATATGGGCGGGATTCCTTTTGTCGGAAATGATGCCGAATTCGCCTGAACAGTGCTGGCGGACATGCTTGAGCTCTTCCAGCAGCTGGGGTGACCGCTTTAGATTAAACTGGGAGACGAGGGTCAGGTGACGTTTACGCTTGGGGCAGCGGTAGACGCATTCGTCGTTGACCAGAATTTCCGTGCGGTCGCGGTCCAGCTGGTCGAGGAGATCGAGGTTAAAGACGTGGTCGGGAAAAAGGATTACCCGGTCGAACCGTTCCTGCATCTTTTTATACCAGTCCACGTTTCCCTGAGGGTTTTCCAGAAGGGCTTTTTCATACGAGCAGACCTGCTTCAGGCCCGGTTTCTTGTTGCGGATATAGTCCGACAGCAGATCGCTGACGACAACGACGCCGTTCAGTCCGCATTTTTCGTCCATTTGTTCCAGGATCAGGTTGGCTTCCGGGTGGGAGAGATGCTCCTTGCCAAGGGCCAGGTTGGTGAAGCTTAAAAAGGCGCCCATGTTGTTTTTATTCAGGGCATCGAAAAATTTGGCCGAATCCGTGTTGGGCACCCCGGCGTTCAGGTGGCCGCCGTTCCAGGGAAGGTCAGGACATCCGTGAAAGGAGGCGATGGCCGGGAGAAGCTTGTGGGCGTTCATCTGGTTGATGAAAATACGCAAGAACACCCTGTAATTATACATGCCGGAGATGTGCCATCTGGCTTCCGGCCAGTCCGGATGGAGAATGCTGGTTTCTCTTTCTGTTTTTATGAACATGAGTTTTTACCCTTTATTGGTCGGATGCTGAGCCGTTATCTGATGATGCCTTTTTCCCTCGCGATTTTCTTAAAATCGGTTCGGACTTTCTGGTCAATGCTGGAGTACAGGATCCGGGCAAAGATATAAGCCTGGTCCTGGTTGAAGACCCAGTTTAATATATTCCAGGCCATGCCGTAGATGGTCTTGCGCCGGCCGGAGATTTTCAGATGCTTGAAGCCCATGTCGTAGATGAGTTTGACCTCGTCGTGATTCAGGTAAACCGTGCGGTATCCCTTGACGTTTCTTTCCGGATCCAGAATCCGACCGCCGCCGGCGCACCGGGTTTCCCGGATGGTTTTGATTTCCTCCATGATTTTCTTCGCTTTTTCCGGGTCTTCAAACTGGGCGACATTAAAGAGGGAGTTCAGGGTCTGATGATGGGCGCGGTTGGGGCACAGATAAATGCACTCTTCCGTGATCAGGATTTCCGACTTGTCCCGGTCCAGCTTGTCCAGCAGTTCCCGGTCGAACATATGGTCGGTGTGAATCACCACCCGGTCAAACCGCTCCTGCATTCTCCGGTACCAGTCGATGTCTCCTTTGGGGTTTTCAATAAAGGCTTTGACCACCGAGCTGATTTGTTTCAAGCCGGGTTTTCTCTTGCGGATATAATCCGACAGCAGATCGTTTAACACGATCACGCCGTTCAAGCCGCATTTCTCATCCAGCATGTCCAGCAACTCGTTGGAGGCCTTGTCATCCAGGTGCTTCTTCTCCAGAATGGCGTTGGTAAAGGTCAGATAGACGCCGATGCCCATGCGGTTCAAGGTTTGCATGTAGGTTTCCAGGTCCGGGTGCTTGGGCACGTTGGCGTTGACACGGCCGCCGTTCCAGGGCAGGTCCGGCGAGTCGTGAAACGATTCCAGCACATGGGTCAGCCCATGGGCCCGCATGGTCTGCACCAGAAAATTGACCAGTGGGCGATAATTGAAAAGCCCGGAGATATTCCACCTGGCCTCCGGCCAGTAGGGATGGAGAAGACTGCCTTCACGTTTCATGTTGAACATGGTGATGAGTCCTTTTGCAAAAGATTTTCGATAATGACAAACGGCCTTCCGGGCAGACCGGAAGATCATATTTTTAACATTAATGAATGGCCGCAAACAATATATTTTTTTTACAGAAATGCCATCCGCGTCGATAAGAGGAGGCAGGGGTAAATGAAGCCGAAAGGGTATTTTATGTTTTGTTAAAACAACCGGTTGTGATAAGAACAGAAAATATCATCATTATCATGGGAGGATCTGCCATGAAAAAGCATGTGCGGACGTCAATATTGATTTTGATCTGCTTTTCTGTGCTGACCGGTGCCCGCCCGGCCTGGTCTGAAGCGGTGTCCCTGACGAAAAATAACGTCTGGCTGATGCCGGTGTTGAAGGAAGGCGCGGTCGCCTGGCCCTGCCGGGTGGTGGTCTGGTTTGACAAACAGTTTCTGGAGGACGGCGGCGCTTATCGGCGCAAGACGGAAGAATTCGCCGGCTGGAAACGAAGCGACATGCGTCGCCGGGTCGTGTCCGATCTGAAACGACTCAATGACGACGCCTGGAGCGTTGCCGGGACCGGAATCGAGGGCCTGGTCCGGCAGAAAAAGATTGACCAGGTCCACCGGCACTGGATCATCAACGGCTTCAGTTGCCGGGTGAGCAATGCCGGCGCCTTGAAGGAATTGACCGCTGTTCCCGGAGTCAGCAAGATATTTGCCCGGGTGGACAACGTTCCTATCCGGGCGGCCGCGGGAGAAGGGTCTTTTTATCCCGCCGTTTCGCAGACGCCGTTTCAGCCGGAGACCGTTACCTTCCCCTGGTATGCGGAAAAACTGGGAGCGGACCGGGTCTGGAGGGAATTTGGCGTTTTCGGCCAGCAGACCATTACGGTCATTCATGACAGCAACTTTGTGATGACCGCGGGGTTGACCGCCGGCCTTTACCGTAAACCCGGGGAAATTCCGGCCAATGGAAAGGATGATGACGGCAACGGCCTGGCCGATGATGTTCACGGATTTAATTTCGATCAGGGCAACGCCAACCTGACGCCCCTTGGCGATTTCGGCGGTACAAGAGATATCGGAGAACCCCTGCATGGCTTTTTGTGCGCCTCGATCATATGCGGCTCCGGACAGGGTGACAAGCCCTGGGTGCCGGGCATCGCTCCCCGGGGGCAGTGGGCCGGCGTGATCGGCCATGGCAATATTGAGGATGGAGTGGAATGGGCGGCGGAGATAGGCGCCGATACATACAACATGAGTTTTTCTCTGCCCGGATTCGGACAGTACCGCACACACTGGCGCAAGATTATGGAGCAGGGCGCTTTCTGCGGACTTGTTTTTGTTTCCGGTGCCGGCAATTTCGCCCGGGCGGGCAGCCGCAATTACGCGCCGGTTCCGGTTCAAATGCGCGTTCCCGAAGATATCCCGGACGCGGTCATTTCGGCCGCGGGTGTCCGGCAGGATCTGGTCCGGCCGCCGTTTTCCAGCCAGGGACCGGTGCAGTGGCAGACCGATTATTACCGGGAAGGGAAGGTGGGCAAGCCGGATGTCGTCACGTTCAATACCGATCTGCCGGTAGTGATGCCGGACGGCGTTATCCGGCCCCAGGGGGTTTCCGGAAATTCCTTTGCCGGCGCCATGTTAAGCGGCGCCGTGGCGCTGATCCTGTCGGCGGACCCGGACATTCTTCCCTGGGACCTGCGGGACATCATCCTCGATACGGCCAAAGACATCGACCCGTTCGGCTTTGATTACCAGACCGGACATGGCCTGGTCGATTGCCATCGGGCGGTGCAGGAAGTACGGCAGAGAAAAGCCTTACCCGCTCCTGCTCAGGCCCAGTGATGGCTAAAAAGAAAAGCCGCCCGCGCCACCGCAGGCGGCTTTTCTTTTTTATTGGACTATATTGATCTGGAAATTCCGGTTCAGAATTTGCCAAGGGGTCTGGTAAACGTAAAGCGGGCCGGTTCGACCACCAGGATGTTACCGACCTGGTCGATATTATCGCCCAGGGCGGAAAAGGGCAACGAGACAACGAACAGGGCCGAACCAAGGATCGTGGCCGCTAATCCCAGGGGGCGGCAGACCAGAAAATCCGCGGTGATGGTTCCGCCGTTCACTTCGTTGATGTCGGACATTTGTCTGGCCGAAGCGGCGAGCGGGGCCGTGACCAGGGCGGCAATCAGTACCAGTAAAGCAGCGCGGCGTAAGAGTTTAACCATTATTGACACCCTCCTGTGAAAAATAATTGTAGGTAATTTTCGAAAATTTTGTTTTATTATATATAATATCGAAAAATTCTGTCAATCATCTTTTCAGGCAAACGGATGAAAAACATGATGAGGCCCATTGATCTTGCGGACGGTCAGATTCTGAATACCAGCCGTCGTGGCGACGGCTGCCAGCAGATCATCAAGGTGGCCTCCGGCGACACCCATATTATCCTGAAAAGCTATGGATTGAAACGAAACCGGCTGCGGGCGCTGATCCGGCGGATCGGCTCCTTTGCTCTGGTGAAAAAGTCCTCGCCTTCCATTTCGGGAAGGTATGAAACCGAACGCGCCGTGCTGAACCTCTGGAACCGGGAGGGCTTTGACGTTCCCGTAATCTATCCCCGACCGGAACTGTCGCGGGATATGCCATACTGTACCGCCATGGAGTGGATTCCCGGCCCCACCCTGTCCGAGATGCTGCGGGATGAGCGCATACCCCTGGCACGTAAAAAGGAGGTTATCGCCCGCTATGCCCGGGAGTGGGGCAGACGTCATGCCAGGGCACTGGAACTCAACGAACCCCGGCTGCTTCAAGAGAATCCCACCCTGTCCCACGTGTTTGTTTCGGGCGACCGGCTGGTTCATTTTGATTTTGAAATCGTGTTTACCTGGAAGAAGGATCTGGAACGACTTGTCCGCCGGGAGATCGTGGGCGTTCTCCAGTCTATGGCCAAGGCCGGCGGGGACAGTTTTGAAGCGCTGCTGGACACGCTTCTGGACAATTACCCGAACCTGTCCCATTTCCGGCAGGCGGTGGAGGAGCTTCACCGCTACGGCACCGTGCCGGAGGTGGGTTGGTCGGCCATATTGCACCGGCTCACGCGCGGGAAAAAACGCTACCGCAAGCGCCGGCATTTTATCCACACCCTGGACAGGGCCTTGCAGGCCAGACTCTGACCCCGGGTTAAAGCGTGAGAATCGTTCGTATGATCGCGGAAGAATCCCGGTTGCTTCCTCCCAGGGTAGACAGTTCATCGTCGGCGATGGTCTTGATCCATCCCGCGATGACCTTCAATCCGGGCCGCGGATACCAGTTCAGGTTGATCGTCGCCGTCCGGACCTCCTGGGTGGAGGGGTCATAGGTGGTGATGCCGCCGTCAAACAGACCGCGGTCAATGTCGGCGTTGGAATAGCGCACCGCCAGTTCCAGGCACCCCGGAATATCTGCCGTTTCCAGCCATTCAAAAGCCGGCTGTCTCCGGCCGTCAAGCCGGGGCGGCAGCCACCTTCCCCGGGACCAGCGCATTTTTTCGCCGGTGATGTTCCAAGAGGCAAAAGCGGTCCATGAGGTCAGTTGATCCATGTCCTCCGTCATGCCGCGGCCGACGCGGACATCGTCAATCTCACCGGTCACGCGCTCGGCGCCCGCGCGGAAAGCGCCGCTGTACCAGCCGGCTTCAAGATGCAGGCATTGGAACTCGTCTCCGTGCAGGTCCGGTGTCGTGAAGACAGTGGACCGCAGGGGGGTCTGCAGGAAGATTTCGTCCTCATAATCCGGGCTCCAGGCAAATCCCAGGCCGACGAAGCTTCCTTTAACAAGATCGGAATCAATATTGTGAGCCGGAAAGAGGACTGCCCGGATGGACGCCTGCGGATCTGATCGGCGCTTGCCGTCCAGGTCGAATCCCGCACCGACCGTGGCGGACCCCTGATACCAGAAGGCGTTGTCCAGAAGCAGCCCGTCAATCTGGACCCCCGGGTCGTAGCGGCCGTCCAGGTAGGAGCTGAAGCCGTAATCGATGGAAGGCAGGTTTTCCGGACGGGTGGCGAATTCGGTATTCAAGGCCACTTTGATCTGTCCGACTCTAAGGTGCAGGGCCGGGGTGATATCCCACCCGCCCCAGGCCTCGTACAGATTGTTCTCCGTGTCAATGCCCAGAAGGTCGGGCTCCAGATGAAAATGGAATTTGTCTTCGCAGATCCCGGTCAGCAGCAGGTTAACAGTCTCCCATCTGACGCCGGCGTCCTTGGTATTATCCTGGTCATACAGAACGGCGTCCGCTGCCAGTTGGCCGCCGAAATGAATGTTCCAGTATTCCCATTCCGTTTCCGGTCCCCGGAAATCCTCCCACTGAAAAAGTGACGACCGTTCAATTTCCGGGGCCGCTTTAGGCCCGGCGGTTACCATCGGTATAAAAAAAACCAGTTGCGCCGCCAGGCAGAAACAGACAAAAAGATATTTTTTCATGGCCTCCTCCATCTTTTTTTAAACTCGTCGCGTCATGTTGCCGGGATACCCGGCATTGTTTTCTTCGGCAGAACAATAACCGATTGACAGGGTTGATTTATCCGCAATAATACCGTAAAGAATGACAAACTCAAAGAGAGATCGATCAACTATAAACAGCCATTTCTAAAAAAATAGAATTTGAGGATAAACTGCCGATGACTGCCAATAAGAAAGAGGTCCTTCATTTTGATGACCTGTCCCCCTATCTTCTGCTGAAAAATGGAAACTATCTCTATAAAATACCCTTCCGTGGCGGCTTTGCCGTGCTCAAGGTCTATTACGGCACCCGCAGCCTTCCGGAATATATCATCAAGAGCCTGGGGAACGTGCTGGTCAACAACCAGACCTCATTCATGCCCCTGGCCCGCTGGAAAACGGAATACGAGGCCCTGAACCTCTGGCGCCAGGCCGGGTTCCGGGTGTTTGGCACCTATGATGACGTGATCGTGGAAGGATGCGTGCCTGAAAAAGGCTGGCGCCTGTTTGAATACGTGGACCGGCCCCGGTTCATCCATTATTTTGCCGATCAGAAAATTCCCGTGCAAGAGCGCCTGGATATGTGGAAACGGTTTCTGCCCGTGTGGCACCGCCGCCATCAACTGGCCATCGAGCGACGGGAGCCCCGGCTGATTCACGAAAACGGCGACCTCAAACATGTCATGATCATGGAAGACGGCCAGTTTTTATTTTTTGACTTTGAGATGTGCTATCGATCGGCGCGGAAAATAAAGGACCTGGCCGCCAGGGAGATTCTGGCCTACCTCAAGTACCTGGGCAAAGCCGTGGGAAAGGAACACTGGGACGTGTTTATGAAAACCACGGTGGAGACCTATCCTGACCGGGATCTGCTGGACTATGCCTATACCGTGACCTTCCGCAATGCCAACCCGCTGCTTCGCGCGGCCCGCTGGCTTGACTGGAAAATCAGCCCCAAGGCCAAAAAGCCTTTTTCCAAATACAACGCCGCCCTGAAGCTGCATCAGCTGCTGCACCCTTAAGCACATTTAGCCCGGCTGATATTTTTCCTGAAGAATCGCCGCTATCTGCTTCACGGTCGCAAAGGCCCGTTCCACGGTGGCGGTTTTGTCCGGGTTGATCAGGCAGCAGGTGGCCGGGGAGAGCATGCCGCGGGCAATGGTCAGGTCCCGGTCAACGCCTTTTGACCAGAGAAACTCCCAGACCGCCTCAAGCCGCCGGATCAGCGAGGGAATGTCTTCCCGGGCAAAGGTTTCCATGCCGGTGGGCACGATGCCCCAGACAATGACCCCGCCCCGGTCCAGGAATTTCTTGATGGATCCGGCATAGGAGGAAATGATCTCGGCGTTGGTGTAAGCATCCAGGGAGAGCACGTCCAGGTCCAGGCCCAGCATGAAATCCCAGTCCGGGTTGCCGCACAGGTGGATGCCCCGGGGCCGGTCGATCCGGGCGAAAAACTGATCCAGGTCGTCTTTGGCCTTGATGTTGTCATACCCGGACAGGGCCGAAAACAGGAACTGCATGCCCGGCTCATCCACGAACATGAAGGCGTTGGGGTTGCGTTCTTTGAGCCGGGCCAGCTGTGCGTTCACCCGCCGGGCCATGAAGTCGAACATGAACGGCCGCACGGTATCGTCAAACAGGATGGGCCGGTTGTCCTGATCCAGGATATTGAATCCGAAACTGACCGGCCCCTCCATCTGACCGCGGATGGCGGACCGGCCTGAAAGGTCCATCTCCAGAAAACGATGGTAGACCGCCGAATACGTTTGGCTGACGTCAAAATACGACGGATCGTCAAAGCGAGCCAGGGCCTCCTCCAGTTCCAGGGCGAACCGGTCCATGGAAAAGCGCAGGGTACGGTTGTCCATGTCCAGGATGATGCCGGGAAAATGTTCGGCCGCCTGCACGTACATGTCTTCGTAATAACTGTAGTTGGGCAGCTGCGGCCAGAAGGGCACGTCCAGGGACAGGGCCGTTTCAAGGGCGCGGGCCACGTCGGTGTGGGGCATGACCGCCATGGCCGTGGTCAGGAGTCCGCCGGGAATGATAGGTTTCATGCCCAAACCCCGAAAATTTAGAATTTTGGTTCCAGGTCAAGGCGCGCGAAAAATTTAACCGCAGGAATACAGAAAAGCATCGCGAGGATTAAATTTTTCGCGCAACCCCGAAATCGAAACAAAAGGCAATTTTAAAGAGGCGGCCTTAAATATTGCGGGCCGCTTCATACCCCTCATGCACGGCGTAGACGATCTTCCGCGGCTGCTTGGCATCGCCGACCACGATCACCGGCCAGTCTTTCAGATCGGCCGCCAGGTCATTGTTGGGCCGGGAGCCGATGGCGACGACAACCGTATCGGCGGCAATGGTCTTCTTCTCCCCTTTGACCTCGCCGACGATGCCGTCGGGAGTAATCTCCTTGACGGCAAAGGCGCTGATCTGATCGATGCCGCATTCATTCAGGCATTGCAGGATGACCCACTTGGTGCCCGGGCCGATGTTGTGGCCCATCTTGTCGAGCATTTCCAGCTGGACCACCTTCTTGCCGTCATGGGACAGGTGCAGGCAGACGTCGCAACCCGTGCCGCCGCCGCCGATGACCGCCACGGTTTTGCCGGGGACGGGTTTGCCGGCCAGCACCTCCCAGGCGTGCATGACGTTGGGCAGATCGATGCCCTTGATGGCCGGATTGGCCGGCGTGGCGCCGGCGGCATAAATGATGACATCCGGCTTTTCCGCGGCCACGGTCTGGCGGTCGGCCTGGCAGCCGAGTTTGATCTTCACGCCCAGGTCCTTGAGCATGGCCTCATAATAATCGGCCACCAGGGCGAACTCACCGAAATTGGGCGTCTGAGAGGCCAGCTTCAACTGCCCGCCGAGGCGGTCTTCCCTTTCCATCAGAACCACCTCATGCCCGCGCAGGGCGGCCACCCGGGCGGCCTCGCATCCCGCCGGGCCGCCGCCGATGACCAGCACTTTCTTTTTCGTTTCCGCCGGCTGGATGTCGCCCAGGGCCTGCTCGCGGCAGGCCTCGGCGTTCAGGGCGCAGGTGACCGGCTTGCCTTCAAAGAGGCTGTCCATGCAGTTCATGCAGGCGATGCAGCGGCGGATCAGGTCCGGCCGGCCCTGCTTGACCTTGTTGGGCAGGTCCGGGTCGCACACCAGGGGCCGGGCCATACTGATCATGTCGGCCTTGCCCGAGGCCAGGATCTCTTCGGCCAGTTCGGCGCTGTTGATGCGATTGGAGGCGGCCACGGGCGCGTGGTCCAGGGCGCTCTTGATGCCTTCGGCCATCCATACGTACCCGCCCCGGGGCACGTTCATGGTGATCATGGGGTCCGTGGATTCATGCCAGCCGGCGGTGACGTTGAAGGCGTCCACCCCGGCCTTTTCCCAGATGCGGGCGAACTGCTTCATGTCTTCCAGCTTGTTGCCGCCGGGAACCATCTCGTCGCCGACCATGCGGATAAAAATCGGGTAGGATTCGCCCACGTTTTTGCGCACGCATTCGATGACCTCTTTGCCGAACCGGGCGCGGTTTTCCAGGCTGCCGCCGTACTCGTCGGTGCGCAGGTTGGTGGACGGGCTCATGAACTGGCTGATGAGGTAGCCGGCGCTGGCGATGAGCTCGACGCAGTCGTACCCGGCCTCCTTGGACCGGGCCGCGGCCTTCCCGAAGGCCTCCACGATGCCCTTGATTTCTTCCTTGGAGAGGGCCCGGGGTTTCTTCTTGGAAAAGATCGGCGGGGCCACGTCCGAGGCGCTGACCGCCTCGTTGCCGGTGATAAAGGTCATTTCATAGCGGCCCGGGTGCCAGAGCTGGATGCTGGCCCTGGAGTCATACTTGTGGATGGCGTCCACCATCCGTTTGTGCCCCGGCAGAAACTTGTCGTCGGAAATATCCAGCCCCATGACCATGCCCGGAACCACCGGGCTGATGCCCACCGTAACCAGGCCCGCGCCCCCCCTGGCCCGTCGTTCATAATAGGCCACGGCCGCGTCATTGATCTCGCCCAGGGCGAGATTGACCGTCAGGGCCGGCATGATGATGCGGTTGGGCATGGTCATGGATTTGATCTTGATCGGTTCCATCAGATGTTTGAACTGTGTCATGGGGCACCTCTTTTTTCTTAAAGGGTTGTTGATGGTTTATGGCGAAGTGTTCCTTTTCCCCTGGAAAGGGGTTGGAGATTAAAGGGCTCAAGGGGTCGAGGGTTCAAGGGATCGAACCGTCATGGGTTCATCCGCGGAAATCAGGGAGACCAGGGCGCGCTTGAAGACCTCCCGCTGGTCCTCGGGAAAGGTCTTCATGATCTCCTCGTTGGCCCGCTGCCGCAGGGCGCGAAGTTCGTCCTTCATACCGGCGCTTTTGTCCGTGAGGCAGACCAGGATGGCCCGGCGGTCACTGGGGTTGCGTTCCCGGTATACGAACCCGGCCCGCTCCAGGCGGTCGATCATGCCGGTCAGGGTGGCCGAGTCAAACCGCAGCAGTTCGCCGAGCAGCGTCGGCGAGAGGCGGTCGGCGACCCAGAGGCATTCGATGATCAGGTATTGCGCCGGTGTCAGGCCATAGGGTTCAAGAAGCGTCCGCAACAGTTTCTGGGCGGCCTGGGCAGCGCGGGACAGGAGAAAGCAGACGCAGGACCGGGGATCATCCAGGTTGTTTAGCACGTCATTATCTTTTATGCTTATATCTTGCATACAAGATAAATTCGTATATTTTTACGGTCGTGTCAAGGAAAAAAAAGGTTCAGAAAATTGACCTGGTTGATCATGGGTTCGTGCTGTTTGATCAGTTGCTTGATCCGGTCCTGCTCCCGGGCGTCGGTCACGGGCTCGACCTGGGAGATCGGTCGGCCATCGGCATTTTGTCTGTATTGCCACTGACGGACAAACCCGGCCACATTGGCGTAGCGGAAGGCCCCGAACCCGCAGCAGGTCCGGTCGACGATGCCCTGGCCGATAAAATACAGCAGGTCTTCTCCCTGAAAGGGCAGGCGCGCCTCCTTGACGACGATATAATGGCCACCGATGGCCTGGATTTCGCTGTTTAATTCCGGGTGGGTGAAGTCTTCAACCGTCACGCTCATGAATCTTACCTTATGAATATCGGGTCAGCGGGGGATTTCCAGCATGGGCTCTTCAGGCGCGGAATCGGGTTTTTTGAAAATGTCCCGGTAGGCCGCGGCCAGGATACAAAAGCCGATAGGCAGGGTCAGGGCGATCCCGACACCGAAGGCAATGGCGCCGATGCCGCCGATGACCGAGGCCACGATGGTCAGCCCCAGAAACGGCCAGAACCCGGGTTTGACGGTGTCCATGCTGACGGTGGACGCCTCCCAGAACCCCATTTTCCGGTCGACAATTAGAAACATGCCGAAGACCAGCAGGGCCTGCAGGGCGTAACTGAAGAAAACAGCGGCCAGGTGGCCGATCACGGGAAACCACCCCACCACGGCCATGCCGAGCAGACAGACGCCCGACCAGACCAGCATGAACAGCAGGGCGTTTAAAAAGAAGGAGAAGCCGTTAAAAACCGCGCCGAATCCGGGCGGGGGCGTTTCTCCGTCCATGATCCGCAGAATGATCAGAATCAGCCCCGCCGTTAGCGGCGGGAGCAGAATGAACATGGTCAGGCTGCTTAACACGATCATGATGAACGCGGCCAGAACCAGGGGTTTGAAATTGGCTTTATAAAGGGAAAAACCCTCTTCAATCCATCTCCCAAAGGGAACTTCAATCGTTTTATTCATGGCGATTCTCCTTGTTATTTTTTTTAATCGCAAAAAGGCCGTTCAAAGTCAAGAAGCAGCCATTGGCGGAAAAACATTTTTGTCACGTCGCCATCCCGGCCCGTGACGCGAAGCGGAACGCAAGTCGGAGGTTGACGAGGAAGTCAAGCCGGCATTCGCCAGAATGACGATGTTGTATCGAATTGCCGGCAAGGCAGTAGACCGCCTGTGTTTTTTGAGGCAGAAAAAGCTTGAAAAGCGGGGGGAAGCGGATAAAATGACTGACATGTCAGTCAGAGAAAAGAAAAAAACAGAAACCCGCCAGCTGCTCCTGGTCTCGGCCGTACGGACGTTTCACGAAAAGGGAATTCACGATACCCGGGTATCGGATATCGTGGCCCGGGCCGGAGTCGCCCAGGGCACCTTCTATAATTATTTTCCTTCCAAAGAAGCGCTGTTCAGGGCCATGGCCGAGGAATACATGGCCCATTACGGCGAACTTTTCCAACTCCACGCCGGCAACCTGTTTGAAGACGGCGGCGTGGATGCCATGATCACCGATTTTGGCGGATTTATTCGTCAGCTGTTTATCAGCTGCCGGGACAATATTGCCACGGCCCGGCTGGTCTTCGGCGAAGGCGCCGGCTCATCCGGTCCGTACCAGGAAATATGCGACACCGTCATCCGCCGGTTTGTGGAACTGATCCAGGGGGTGCTGGACAAGGGCCGGGACAGGGGCGCACTCCGGGTCGAGGATACCGAACTGGCGGCAGCCATGATTTTCGGCATGTTTCAGCGCTGCATGTTCTATTTTCTGTTGACCCGAAAGGACTTTGACGTTGACCGCATTGAAAAGGGCATGATGGCGTTTCTTTTCGGCGGCCTGGGTGTGCGGCTTGATGCTTTATAAGTAAGGAGAGAAAGAGATGTCCTATATTTCAAACGCCGACTGGACCGCCTGCACCGAGTGCGGGCAATGCCTTATGAAATGCCCGGTGCTGGAGATGAAGAAGGATGACGCGGTCGCGTCCATACGCAAGCTGATCCGGGGGGAGCCGGCGCCGGAGGTGCTGGACAGATGCACCTATTGCTTTGACTGCAACCGATTTTGCCCGGTGGAAGGGCTCCGGCCCCATGAGCTGATTCTCCAGCGCGGCCTGGAAAGACGGAAGAAAGTGCCCGGCGTGCTCAAATATCTGTCCAACGGCCGGGGCGTTAAGAACATGTTCGGCGATTTGTATAACGCCCTGGAACCGGACGAAAAAGGCCTTCTGAAAAAATGGTCGACCCTGCCGGACGGCGGAGATGTCCTGTGGGTGGGATGCATCGGGCGGCTCAGCTGCCGGGACCTGGACCGGTCCGGGGTGCTGGCGCCCCTGGCCAAGTTCGGACCGCCGGACCTGTGCTGCGGTGAACTGGCCTATCGGCTCTGCTCCTGGGACATGTACGAAGAGACCGTCAAGCGGACCCTGGCGGTATTGGAAAAGGTAAAGGTCGACCGGCTGGTCTGCTACTGCGGCTCCTGCTACAATTATTTTACCAGCATTCTACCCAAAGTTTACGGCAAAACCCTGCCTTATCCGGTGATTTCTTTTTATGAGTGGCTGTGGGAGCAGTACGAAAAAGGAGCCATTACCGTCAAAAAACCGCGCATGTTTACGGCCGCCATCCACGAATCCTGCTATGTCAGCGAGCTGGACGACTCCTTTGCCGCCTGCCTGCGGAAACTTTATAAAGCCGTGGGGGTCAATACGGTGGAGCTGGCCCATCACGGCGACCGCAACCTGTCCTGCGGCGCCGTCAGCATTGTCCGCGGCATGAACCTGGTGTCCAGCCTTTTCAAGGAACAACGCCGCAAGTTCCGGGAAGTATCGGACGCCGGCGCCTCCGAAATCGCCTTAAACTGTCCCGGCTGCTTTATCACCCTGGCTTTTACCAACCGCCTGTTCGGCAAAAAACTGCGCTACATGCCGGAGCAGTTGCTGGCCGCCTTTGGCGACGAAATCACCGTGCCGCTGGGCAAACGCATACCGGTCATTGCCAAAACCGTAACCGTGAATTTTCCCCGGGTGATGTTCTGGTAGACATAGGGTAGACAACATGCTGGTATCCGTCTGGAAGTCTGAAAACGAAATTCAACGGTCCTTGTCCGACGCCCAGCGGGTGGCGGTTTTTTCCTGTAACGTCTGCGCCAATTTAAACGGTACCGGCGGCAAACGCGGTCTGAAGCAGATGAAGCGCCTGCTGAAAAAATGGGGCAAGGAGATCCTCGTCGCCAGGACCGTCAATGTCTGCTGCTCCGAGGAGATCATGCGCCAGTGCCTGCGAATTTTTATCGAACCGGTTAAAGACCGGTGCGACGCGCTGATCATGCTTTCCTGCGCCGGCGGAGTCAAAAGCGCCTTTTTCTGCGACCCTGGTATTCCGGTGGTGGCGGCCCTGGACTCCTTCGGCAGCGGCGTTATCACGACCTCAATGGAGCCGCTTGAAGCGGGTATCTGCCAAAGCTGCGACCATTGCGTGCTGACCTGGACCGGCGGCATCTGTCCCCTGGCCGGTTGTCCGGCGAAAAAGCGATACGGGCCGTGCAAAAAAGCACCGGTCGAGGGGATTGCCTGCGGCATCGAGCCGGACCGGGAATGCGTCTGGAAAAAAATAGAGAAAAAGGGAGACCTGGCGGCCCTGGCGGTTATGGCCGAAATCCATGGCTGCAAGGATTATGAGCGGCTTCCCCCGGCCGCGTTCAACGGGTCGCCCGGCTTCGTCCGGAAAACGTCCGGGTGGTTCATGGCCCGGATGCCGGGGATATCCGGGCTGATCGACCTGATCAAATAGCGCCTACAGCTCCCGGATCAATTGCAGCAGGCGGGCAATCTTTTCATCCGTGCCGGCGGATCCGGTCTGATCGTGTTCAACGGCCATGGCCTTGAGCTTTTCTATCTTTTTATCCACCAGCAGGGAACGCTCGATCTTGCTGACCATGGTCGACTGCTGTTTCAGAAGTTGTTTTAAGCGGTCGATCAACTGGTCAATAAGGTTTTTAACGATGGCCAGGTTATGGCTCAGATTTTCATTGAGCTTCTGCTCGGTGATGATAAACACCTCGGTGGGCTCCACCGCTTCGGCGGTGGCCGTTCGGGGCTCGCCGGTGATAATCGCCATCTCCCCGAAGATCTGCCCCTCCCCCAGCTGATTGATCTTCATGCTTTTGCTCTTATGCTGGCGGGTGATCTTGACCTGCCCGTTTAAAATCAGGTAGGCCTCTTCGCCGGGGTCGCCCTCGCTGAATATCACGTCTCCGGCATTGAAACTGCGGGTGGAAAAACCGGTTGGCGAGGGCGGTGCTTTTAATTTGGCGGCAGCCGGCGCGGTGGCTTCCCGCGGGCTCTCTTCGATAATGGTGATGTCGGATGCCTCAAGCTCTATTTCGACCTCCGATGCTTCCGGTGCCGGGTTGTTCAGGGCCTCGTTTTCCAGTTTCAGTACGGGCTCCTCGGTTTCATTCTGCTTTTTATGATCCCCCATGATTTTCCTCCCTCCTCCCAAAACGGTAGTGATCCCGGGTCGCGCCGCCTCCGGACAGCGGCCGGTCTTTTTTTCAGGAAATCAGCCGGGAACCAGTGACCCGGCCACCAGTTCCGCGAAGTTTTTCGGCTCTATTCCGAGATTATAGGTTTCGTTCAGCCCGCGGATCTGGGTCAGGCAGTTGAAGCAGCCGGTCACGACGATTTTCGCGCCGGTTTTCCGGATCTGCTCGGCCTTGGCCTTGCCTGCCTGCATCCTGGTCTGACCGAAGGTCCCCGTGGACGCCAGCCCGCCGCCGCCGCCGCAGCAGAAATTGGCGGCACCGTGGGGCTCCATTTCGACGAATTGCGTTGAGAGCGCCCGGAGGATGTTCCGGGGCGCCTCAATGATTCCCCCCCTGCGGCCGATGTTGCAGGGATCATGATAGGTGATCGGCCCTTCATACACATCCTTTTTCAGCCTGATCCGGCCTTCGCGCACGTAACGGTCCACCAGTTCGACAAAACTCAATATGGGAAAATCATGTCGCCGGCCCAGCATCTTTTCGGCTTCCCAGCGCATGGCCCGGTACCCGTGTCCGCAGGGAGAGCAGACGATACTGGCCGCCCGGAGCATTTTCCGGGCCTTCAGGGGCCGCTGGCTGATTCGCAGCATGTTGTCCTTGTTTCCCTGGTAGTAGGCGTAATTGACCGTGTCAAACCCCTGGGAGGAAAAGGTGAAGTTCTCTCCGGCCGCATGCATGATCTTGATATAGTACATCAGCAGGAAAGGAATGTCTCTGATCTCCAGCGGGTGAGGGATGAAGAGGACGTTGGCGTCCATCTTGTCGATGGGAATGCGGAATCCCTCCACGCCGATATCCTCCTCCATTTCTTCCCCGATCCATTCCATATTTTCGATAAAATCTTCCGGCGTCAGCCCCACGTAATTGCCTTCTTCCATGGATTTTCTCACCGGTTCATCCAGTCCGGAAGGAAGCTTCCCGATACTGCTTAGCATGGATCTGGCCAGCAGCATGGCCTCACCGGTATGAATCCCCATGGGGCAATGAAGGGCGCACTTGCCGCAGATGGTGCAGCTTTCAAAAGCTTCTTTATAAAGCTCGTTTACCTTTTGATTCAGCGCGTCTTTGCTTCCTTTCAAAAATGGAAGGCGGGATTTCACCGGATGAAAATAGGCGTTCAACACGTCCTGGAACTTCTGAAGCCGGGCTGCAGGAATGTAGTCCGGGTCGCCGGTGGAAACGTAATAGTGGCAGGCATCCGCGCATAAACCGCATTGAACGCAGGAACCCATCATGGACAGAATTTTGCTGTTTGTGTTTTTGTCCAGAACCAGGCGCATCTGTTTTAACAACCGGTCTGGATCGTCATTTTTTACTTCCGCCGGAGCGGTATGGGTGGCATCACTCATCAGCATCTCCATCACTTTGCATTCCGGAAAAGGCGATACAATTGTTTATGGCCGGGCCGCTTTATGGCATTCACCGCAGGTGGTGGGTCCCGAAGGCAACTGTTTCGTTTTGATCCTTTTCCGGTGACAGGCAGTGCAGCTTCCATGATACGCTTCCCGCAGAGCCGGTATGCCGTCCTTTTTTTTCCCCAGATGACATTCGCGGCAGCTCAGTTCTTCTCCTTCTATGTAAACCAGTTGACTCGACGCATCATCCCGGGAATGATGACACACGCCACAGCCGTTCTCCTCCAGGGCAGCCATATGAAGATCATGATCAAAAGCCACCGGGGGGCGTTTACGTTCTTTGAAAATGTCATCATGTTGAATAAACGTCATCTCCGCGCCGACGGTCAGCGGGCCGGGGGTGGCTGTCAAAAGCAGGATTATCGCCATCACTGTTACAGCACGGTTTTTTATGCTCATATTGAGTCCTTCATTACTGCGGTTGTACTTTCTTACGGCTTGTCCCGCCATTGAGTGCCTACCAGTCCCGCGGCTTCAGCACCTTCCCGAACTCGGCGCCCATATACGCCCTGGAGAACCAGAATAAAAACATGTGGCTCAATCTGGAAAACGGAATCATGACTAAAAAGAATTCACCGGCCAGAACGTGCAGGATAAGCATTAACCGGTATGGGCCAACCTGGTGAGTGGCCAGAAAACCGGTCAGGAAGGGCAGAACGATAACGGCCAGCAGCAGGAAGTCACCGGGCCTGGTCAGCTTTTTTACTTCCGGCACGGTCAGCCGGCGCACGACAAAAAAAAGACAGGCCAGCACCACGCACACCGTCATAACATCCGCGACCATGTCCGGGATACTCCACCCCAGGATTCCCCAGGATTCATACCAGACCACGCTGTGCGCCAGAAGAAACAGCGGCACAAAAAGTAAACAGACGTGAAAAATAAAAGCGACAACGGTCAGCGCCGGGTGCTTACGCATATAGGCAGAGCCGAACGGAATGGTTCCGTGAAGAATCGACAGAAAGCCGTCTCTCAGGCTGACCAGCGGATAGATCATCCTTTTCTGGTGGCCTTTTTTGAGCACGATAATCATTCGAAAGACGCATCCGGCCAGAAAAAAAAGGATAGCGGCCCAAGCAACCGGGCCCCGGACAAATTCATAAAGATCCATCGCGGTTCCTTTCGAGACTCATGATTACGGTTGAAAGGAACTATACCGCATGCCGGTGTGTGCGTCAAATCATGACGGCTTCATTAAACAGGATCTTCATAAGGCGTGAAGTCGATTCCGCCTTCTTTTAACCCGGCCATCCCTCCACCGACGCTGAAGTTGTTGGTAATGCCGGCGGCATCAAGATTAAGTTGGGACTCGTAGGAACGGACGCCGGTGTTGCAGAGCAACACGAGTTTTTTGTCCCGGGGTACTTCGGCCAGGCGGTCGCCGAGCTGATCGTGGGGGATATTTACCCACATTCGTTGGGCCCTGTTGTCAAACGGCTGTGTATCTGTGCTGGCGCGGCAATTAATAAAAACCAGATCGCCCTTGCCCCTGTTTTCCCAGCATGCCTGGAATTCATCCCAGTCCATGGGACGATACCGGCCGTCCAGATAGTTGGCGGCCGCGTTGCCCAGGGCATTGACAACATCCATGGCGGAAGCGAAAGGAGGGGAATAGGCGATCTCCAGGTTGCTGACTTCTTCCACCGGGGGGTTGTGCTTTAAAATTGAAGCGATGGCGTTAATGCGGCCCACCATTTCGCTGCCGTCGCCGCCGAACCCCTGGATACCGAGAACCCGGCGGGTCTTGCGGTCAAATACCAGCTCCAGGAAAACGATCTCCTTTTCAATATAAAAATGAGCCCGGTCGAACTGGGCGACCATTACGCTCGCCGCGTCAAACCCGGCGGCCTTGGCTTTTTCCACGGTCAGGCCCGCACCGGCCAGGGAACCGTCAAACACCTTGACAACGAAACTGCCCACGGCGCCGTCAAAGGTGGCGCTGCCGCCGGCGATGTTGGTGCCCACCACCCGCCCCTGCCGGTTGGCCATGGAACCCAGCGGGAAGTATCCCGGCTGACCGGTAATCAGGTTGGGGATTGCAACGCAATCACCGCCGGAATAGATATCCGGGTCGGATGTCTGCATTTTTGAATTAACGACGATCAGCCCCTGGGGCGTTACTTCCAGGCCGGCCGCCTTGGCCAGATCCGTATTGGGAACGACCCCGGCCGATAGAATTACCAGATCGGCCGGGAGCTCGCGCTTGTCCGTCCTGACGCCGGACACTCTTTTCTCTCCCAGAAAGGCAACCGCCTTTTCGGTGGTATGGACAGTTACGCCGTGCTTGCTCAGACGGTTTTTAACCATGGCCGCCAGATGACGGCCCGCAAATCCGGGCATGACCTGATCGCACGCTTCTATAATGGTGGTTTTAATCTCCCACATATCCGATAGCGCCTCGGCCATTTCCAGGCCGATGAATCCGCCGCCGATAATAACCGCATTTTTCGGGTTGTTATTAATCACTGCCTGTTTAATGGCCATGGCATCCCGCAAGTTTGAGACGGTAAAGACATTCTCCAGGTTTTCTCCGGGCAGGTTCAATCGCCGTGGAACGGTACCGGTGGCGATGACCAGTTTATCGTAGGCCAGGATGCCGATGCCACCGTCTTTTTTGCGGATATGCACTTCTTTATTGCCCCGGTCGATTTTGGTCGCTTCGGTACCGGTCAGCGCGATCACCCCTTTATCCTTTAGAAAAAAATGCTCATCCCTGACCATGTGAAAGCTGGTGGAGCGCAGTTCGGCTTCGTCGCCGACATCTCCGGAAATATAATAAGGAATACCGCATCCTCCGTAAGAGATATAATCATCCTTATCCACAAGATAAACCGTTGCTTCCGGATCCAGCCGCTTCGCCCGGCAGGCGGCCTTGGACCCCAGGGCCACACCGCCGATGATCACGATTTTCCGAGCCATGATTTTATCCTCCAAGTAGAAATTATTTTTAAAAATATGAATGTTATTATGAGAAATATCTCAAAAAGGAGACCATACCCCATTCAATTTTCAGATTCAAGTCCGGGGGTGAAATTTTTTTGCGGTTTATTCTGCCTGGCAGACCAGGCCTTTGAGGTAAGCGCCCTCAGGAAAGCAGAGGGCCACGGGATGATCTTCGGCCTGGCTCATTCGGGCGATGATTCGGGCCGACCGGCCGGCGTCCAGGGCGGCGTCGGCGGTAATTTTCTGGAACAGGGCCGGATCCATGAGGCCGGAGCAGGAAAAAGTAAAGAGGACCCCGCCGGGCCGCAGCAGCCGGAAGGCCAGCAGGGCGATGTCCTTGTACCCCCGCGCGGCCCGGTTGATCTGGCTGCGGGATTCGGCGAACTTGGGCGGGTCCAGGACGATCAGGTCAAACCGCCTCCCCTCCCGGAAGTACCGCCGCAGGAGGTCGAACACGTCCGCCGCCTCGTTTTCCACCGGCGCATTGTCAAGGCCGTTGGCGGCCAGGTGCCGGTTGATCAGGTCCAGGGCCGGACCCGAGGTCTCCACGTTGGTCAGGGTCGCGGCCCCGCCGCGCAGGGCGTAAAGGCCGAACCCGCCGGAATAGGCGAAGCAGTTGAGCACTTCGGCGCCGCGGGAAAAGGCCGAAACAAGACGACGATTTTCCCGCTGATCCAGGTAAAACCCGGTCTTATGGCCGTTGACCACGTCGGCCAGAAACTTCAGATCGCCCTCCTCAAAGGGCACGAATTCAGGCGGGGGATCGCCGGCGAGCACGCCTTTGGCCGACGCCAGTCCTTCTTTGCTCCGCACGGCCGCGTCAGAGCGTTCATAAATGCCCTGGCAAGGCACCAGCGCGCCAAGTTGATCGGTGATGGTCTGCTTCCAGAATTCCGCGCCGGCGGAAAGGAACTGAACCACCAGGAACTCGCCGTACTGGTCCACGATCAGGCCGGGCAGGCCGTCGGATTCGGCGTTGACCAGGCGCAGACCCGTGGCCGGCCAGGTTTGCCGCAGCCGGTCCCTCCGGCGAACGGCGGCCGCCAGTTGCTGCCGGAAAAAGGCTTCGTCCACCGGCTGGTCCGGTTCGAAAGTCCAGACGCGGATGGTGATCTGGGAGGCGGGAGAGATCGCGCCCCGGGCCAGAAATTTTCCGTCATGGGACAACAGGTCGACCGTCTCTCCCGGGCTGACGTCCCGCGGAAGGCGCGCCAGGGCGCCGGAAAAGACCCAGGGATGACGCCGCCGCAGCGACGACTCCCGGCCTTTTTTGAGATGGATAGTGGTCATGTTGTTTTGTCGGTAGTGGAAGGCTTTACAGGCTGTCTCGCAGCCTTCCTATATATTTTTGACTTTTTGCGATCCGATTTCGTTAGTTGATCGCCTGCTCTTTGAAAATTTGTTTAAAACATCTCCGACGCCAGGCTTTTTTGC